>JAYVJI010000189.1:0-5536 GCA_043769435.1 Verrucomicrobiota bacterium | reverse complement strand
CGCCAATAGTTACCGGCATCATCCCGGTGATACAGCAGCGCGCTCTCCCTCTGCGGCACGAGGACGAGCACGCGGCGGTAGGTATCCCGTCCGCCTTCCATCCGCAGTTTATTTCTGATGTGCCCGGTGACCCGGGCGATGTTTTCCATGACCTGCTCCGGCTTCCGGAAGATCTCATGATTTATCCTCTGCAGGATGTAGCGCACGGAGGTCCCCGCCTGACTGTAGCGAATCTCGTAAGTGTCATTGATGAGTCCATGACCGCAGGGGGCATGGCTGACATAGTCTCCCGGCATCTGAAATTGACGGGAGATGGCGCGGATATCGTGTTTGCGCAGCTGAGACATAAGGAGCTTGCCATTCCTTCCACGCTTGCGGTGCGCAAGCTCAAAAACTCCGCTTAATCCGTCATCTGTTATTGATGCCTCCGTTCTCCGTTTAAGATATAGGATCACATCACGCAGGCGGATACGCAGAAAAGCAGGTGGCGGGCGGTGAAAGTTGTGAAAGTGATAAGCCTATGCGTTTTCCAGTGTTACTTTACCTGACTGTTCTTTCATCCTTGTCCATGCTGCGTGCGGATGATCCCCAACCACGCCCGGTCATGGGGCAGGTGCTCCGCATGGATGCGGCGCTGGATGCCTTGCTGGCTCCGGATGCTAAGCTGGAGGTGCTCGCCTCCGGGCTGAACTGGAGCGAGGGTCCGGTGTGGTCTGCGGAGCTGGGTGCGGTGCTTTTTTCCGATGTGCCGGAAAATCACGTGCTCAAGTGGAAGGAGGGCGACGGCCTCAGTGTCTATCTTAAACCAAGCGGGTTCACCGGCATTCTCCCCTACAGCCGGGAGCCAGGCAGCAATGGCTTGACCATCAATGCGCGCGGGCAGCTTTGTTCCTGTGAACACGGGGACCGCCGGATTTCCGTGCTGACCAGCAAGGGAGGCAAGCGCACCCTGGCGGATAATTTTGAGGGCAAGCGATTCAATAGTCCTAACGATCTTTGCTTTGATGGCCAGGGGAACTGCTTCTTCACTGATCCACCCTACGGACTTCCAGGAGGCCCGGCTGACAAGGTGAACCGGGAGCTGGAGTGGAATGGCGTCTACCGGGTGACCCCAGAGGGCAAGGTTTCGCTGTTCACAAAAGAGATGACTTTTCCCAACGGCATCGCCCTGAGCCCCGATCAAAAGACGCTCTACGTCGCGCAGTCCGACGGCAAGGCCGCCCTGTGGAAAGCATTCCCGCTGAACCCCGATGGAACTGCGGGGCAGGCCAGAGTGGTGGCCGATGTCACAGAAATGTCTGCCAGCGGAAAATACAAAGGCGGCTGCGACGGCATGAAGGTGGATACCCAGGGACACCTCTGGGCCACTGGCCCCGGCGGCGTACACATCATGACGCCGGATGGCAAGCTGCTGGGCCGGATTGAGACGTTCATGCCCAACGGCAACTGCTGCTTTGGTGGGCCTGATGGCTCCATGCTCTACATCTGTGCAGATGCCTTTCTCTGCCGCATCCAGACAAAGGTGAAGGGCTGCGGTTTTTGACGCAGGAGAGACACTTCCGTCACTCGGTGGAGGCTGCTCTCTCAAGCGCCAGCAACCTCCGCCGGCGTCAGCTCCCGCCACTCGCCAGGGCGGAGGTCTCCGGGCAGCATGATGCCGCCGACACTTTCCCGGTGCAGGCTGACCACGCGGTTCCCCACGCGGTGAAACATACGCTTCACCTGGTGGTAACGGCCTTCGTAAAGGGTCAGCCTAGCCCTGCGATGGTCGAGAATTTCCAGTGCGGCAGGCGCAGTGAAAATGTCTTCCGTGTGAAAGTGGAATCCCTGGAAAAAGGCAGCCACGGCCTCGCTGCTGATAAGTTCCATGGTCTCCACGAGGTAGACTTTTGCCACTTTCCGCTCCGGGAGAGTGATGCGTTTTGACCAGCGTCCGTCATTGGTTAGGAGGAGGAGTCCCGTGGTGGCGCGATCAAGGCGTCCGGCGAGATGCAGCGTGCCCTTGTCTGGATCATCGATCAGATCAATAACCGTGGGATGGAGCGCATCAATGGTAGCAGAAACAACGCCCGCCGGCTTATGTAGCATGATGTAGAGCGCTCTCCCGCCCGGCTGGATCACTTCCTCTCCTGCGGTGATGGCAGCGAAGCGGTCAACGTCCAGCCGTCCATCCGCCGCAGGCATTCCATCGACGCGGACTATGCCATCGCTCAGGCATCGTTTCGCGCCCCGCTTACCCATGGAGCGGTGCTTGGCCAGCAGGTCTTCCAGCTTCATCCAGTCCGGGGCTCTGTGTCTCGGAACTCCAGCATTCTCCCGCGCTGAGTTATTTGGCCCCGGCGCCGCGGAATACTACAGGAATGGTCCGGAGGAGAATGCTGACGTCCAGCAGCAGTGACCAGTTGTCGATGTACTTGAGATCCAGTTCCACCCACTGGTCAAAACTCGTGATTTCGTTCCGACCGCTGACCTGCCAGAGACAGGTCAGACCAGGCTTCATGCTGAGGCGCCGGCGGTGGGATGCCTCCGCGAATTTCTCCACCTCATAGACTGGCAGAGGGCGAGGCCCTACCAGGCTCATGTCGCCATTGAATACGTTTAACAGCTGTGGCAGTTCATCGATAGAGAATTTCCGCAGGATGTGACCCAGCGGAAAAATGCGGGGATCGCGGTCGACCTTAAAGACCGGCCCGCTCATCTGGTTTTGGTCCATCAGCTCCTGCTTTTTTTGCTCCGCGTCCGTGCACATCGTCCGGAATTTATACATCTTGAAGGGCCTGCCGTGGCGGCCGCTCCTCATCTGGGTGAAAATAACCGGGCCCGGCGAGGCAATTTTGATGCCGATCCACGCTGCCAGCAGGAGCGGGGCCGCGAGGATCAGGGAAAAAAATGCCCCGGTGCGGTCGATGATGGATTTGATAAACAACGCCCATGAAATCTCCGGGGTGCAGCGGAAAACAAGCATGGGCTTGCCGCCTAGCGCATCAAAGGTGGGTCTGGCGATGCTGGTTTGAATGAATCCAGCCCACAACCAAGCCTCGACGCCCTCGGTTTCGCAGACTCCCACCGCTTCCTCGATCCGGTGCAGGTGGACGTGCGCTGCGGCGAAGATAACCCGCTCGATCGAGTTGTCATGCATGGCCGTGATGAGTTCCGTGATCGGAGCTGTGGAGATATCGATGCGCGCCAAGATATCCATACGGGCTACCTGCTCAGGACCCAGTGAAGCAAGCAGCTTTTCTTGATCTTCTGGAGGCCCGGCTAGGATCACCCGTTCCTTGATCATTGATCCGCCTTTCCTCTTCAGCCACCAGCGCGTCAGTGCCTCCCGGCAGATCAGGGCGGGGATGGCGATGCCCGGAAAGATGAGCAACACCGCCCGGCTCTCTGCCTCCTGCTTTCCGATAAGGCCGATCAGCGCCGTGACCAGCACCATGGCTATTAGGCATTTGAGCAATTGGCCCAGTGAGCGGAGGAGCGTTTTCTCCAACGGGTGGGTATAGTAGCCGAACTGCTCCAGCGCAACCGGCGTGAATGGCACAAGGACCAGCATCTGCCAGTAGAACTTATCAAGGGGCGGCGGGGCGAAAATCTGCAGGGGGACGGAAACAGACGTGCGCAACTGCCAGGCTCCCCAAAACGATAGTGCCAGCAGCACGCTGTCGGCGATCTGTTCCAGTTTGAGATTGAATTCCTGCTTGCGTGCGAGCATGTGGTGGCGGGGCGTCTAAAATTCCGCGTTTAAAAAATCCGCGACTAAGGAGCCCGCATTCGGCAGGAGGCTTTCTGCGGCAAGTCCAAATATCATGAAAAGCAGAGCAACCATTTCAGACCAAGTCGCCTTTCTGCGCGGCGTGTGGACCGTCGCGAGCATTGCTGGAGCAGATGGACTGGACCGGCTGTCGGCACTGCACGTCAGCGCACACTGTGACATTTTGGAGATCCGGGTCGATGGATGGCCGGACCGGGCTGCTGCCGCAGTGCCCGCTATCGCTGCCTGCGGGGTGCCGGTACTGCTCACTGTGCGCAGCCCGGCGGAAGGGGGCATGAATTCCCTCACGGACCAAGCCCGGAGGGGACTGATCCGCACATTATTGCCAGTGGCGGCCATGCTCGATGTGGAAATCGCCAGCATGGAGGCGCTGGCGGATGTCTGCTCCGCAGCCCGGGAGCAGGGCGTAGTGGTGGTCGCTTCTTTTCACGACTTCTCGGGCTGTCCGGAGACAGCCGTGCTTTATGAGAAAATACACCACGCTAGGGCCGCCGGGGCGGATATAGTGAAGCTAGCGGTCACTCCGCAGAACACCGCGGAACTAGCCAGCCTCGCCGGCTTACTGGAGGCCGCTCCGGGGCCACTCAGCCTCATGGGCATGGGGCCACTGGGGCCGGTCTCCCGACTCCTGTGTGCCCAGTTAGGGAGTGTTTTAAACTATGGATTTCTGGACCGGCCCACCGTTCCTGGCCAATGGCCCGCAGCGCGCCTCCGCTCGCTCATCGCGGAACTCCGCGCACTGTGATTTTTCTGCTATGCTGAACCTTCCCATTCGTCCCCGTCGCAATCGCTCGACCCCAGCTATACGCTCGCTCGTTCAGGAAACCCGGCTCCACCCCGGGCACTTCGTTCAGCCGCTCTTCATCACGGAAGGCTCTGTCGATGAGGAGATTCTCTCCATGCCCGGCTGCCGTCGTTGGTCGCTGGAGAGCTTGGTCTCGGAAGCTGGCAGGGTTGTGGACGCAGGCGTCCCTGCCGTAGTGCTTTTCCCGCGAATCGCCGATGCCCTGAAAACCAGAAAAGCAGAGGAAGCCTATACCCCGGACGGCCTTGTCCCCCGCGCCATCCGGGCTCTCAAGGCCCGGTGGCCGTCCCTCTGTGTCATCACCGACATCGCCCTAGATCCCTATAACAGCGATGGGCACGACGGGCTGGTCAGCGATGCAGGCATCATCCTCAATGATGAAACCGTCAGTGTCCTCTGCCGTCAGGCCATCAGTCACGCCCAGGCTGGAGCGGATATCGTCTCGCCCAGCGACATGATGGACGGGCGCGTAGGGGCGATCCGCGCCGCGCTGGACAGCCACGGCCTCACCGGGACAGGCATCCTCAGCTACACTGCAAAATATGCCAGTGCCTGCTACGGGCCGTTTCGTGGCGCCCTCGACTCTGCTCCCCGCGCCGGGGACAAGAAAACCTATCAAATGGATCCGGGAAACTCCCGGGAGGCCTTGCGCGAAGCCGCGCTGGATGCCGCAGAAGGAGCGGACATGCTCATGGTCAAGCCCGCCGGCTTTTACCTAGATATCATCAGCGCCCTGAAGCAGCAGACCCATCTGCCTGTTGCTGCCTATCAAGTCAGCGGGGAATACCTGATGATCAAGAGTGCCGCCGCCACAGGCTGGCTTGATGAGCGGCGCCTCGTCTTGGAAAGCCTGACCTCCATCCGCAGAGCGGGAGCGGACATCATTCTCACCTACTTCGCTGTGGAAGCTGCCGGCTGGATTGCCTGATTTCATCCTTCAAAACGGGCGTTACAAAAAA
>JAYVJI010000188.1:0-2825 GCA_043769435.1 Verrucomicrobiota bacterium | reverse complement strand
GCCGCAGCATGGCTCCCGGCGGCATTTTTGCCGTGAATCTCGTGACCGGTGCCGGGCACCGGAAAATGCAGAGCGCCTTCCGCCGCTTCTTTGCAGACCGATTTTCCACCGTCCGTAGCATCACCACCCCCTGTAGTCTGAATGAATGCCTCATCGGCGGCGACACCCTAACACCATGGCCGGCCATTCGCGCCCGCGCCGCACAGTTCCCCTCCGACCGCGACTATACCCACTGGCGCGAACTCCGCTGCCGCCGCCGGAAATAGATCCATCACTCCCCTGTCTCCCCTGCCGGATCCTATCCGTAATGGTTCTGTGTGAAATGGAATTTTATTTTTTATTTATCTGAGTGACGCCGTGGTCTCATCGGGGGTGCCTAGGCGCTCGTTGTCTCTTGTGGTGAAGCAAAGGGCGACAGCGGCGGTGACGACGGTGCCGAACATGATGCGCCATGGGAATTCGATAGCGGGGAGCTGGAATGAAGTTCCATCGCTGGCCCGGCGTATGAACGCATTCACGGAATCACCGAGTCCGAAGAGGTTGCTCATTATTGCCACAAAGAGAAAACCGGCAGTCATGGCGATGATGTTACCGGTATCACTGCCGCGGTTTTTGGTGAAGAGGGCCACGAGGAAGATGCCCAGCAGGGAGCCGTAGGTGTAGCCGAAACTTCCCAAAATAATGCCGATGATGCTGAGCTGGGGATTGTGGGCCTTGACCCAGGCGGTGACGAGTCCGACGCCGATGAGGATGAGGGCGAAGGCAACGGTGGAGATTTTGATGATGCGGACTCTGGCATGGTCATCTGCGGGGATTTTGAACCAGCGGAAGTGGAAGTCGCGGCTGTAGCTGGTGGCGAGGGAGTTCAGCGCCGTGCCCAGCGACCCCATGGTAGTGGCCAAGACACCGGCGATGACAAGCCCGCGCAGGCCGCCCGGCATGGATTCTATGATAAAGTAGGGAAAGGCTTTGGCCTCATCCTTGAGGCCCTTGGCGTTGAGGGGGAAGTTAGGATCGCTGACGATGTGGGTGTAGTAAACGGAAAGCAAAATGCCGATGGCAAGGACGGCGATGGTGACCGGGATGTCGGCGAGGCCGGAAAGGATGGTCGCGACGGCGCTCTGGCGTTTGTTTTTGGCGGTCAGCATGCGTTGCACCATGTCCTGGTCCGTACCGTGAGTAGCGAGGGTGACGAAGGTGGATCCGAGGAACGCTGCCCAGACGGTGTATTCCTGGGTGAGGATTTGGGTTATTTTTTCCCACAGGGAAAACTCAGCCCATACGGCACCTTTCGGCGTTTCCCCGGTCCAGCTCCAGAGGCTGAGGTCATGGGGGCCGGTGAGGAATTTTTTTGCACCTTCCCAGCCACCGGGAATGTGTCCCAGCAGGTAGTGGAGGGAGAAGCCAAGGGCACCGAAGAGGACTGCGATCTGAAGGACATCAGTCCAGATAACAGCCTTGATCCCGCCTACTGCGGTGTAGGCGGCCGTGAGCAGGGCGATGAGGATCAGGACGGCACCGGTGAAGTAGAACTGCTGCATACCCGTCAGGGGATCTGCGGGATGGGCGCAGTTCCAAATGACGACGAGCAGGATGGTGGGCACCCACAGTCGGGATCCGCTGGCGAGGGAGCGGGTGATGAGAAAGACCATACTGGCCAGCCGCCGGGTGCGCGGACCGAAGCGGTTCTCAAGGAATTCATAGATACTAACAACATTGTGCCGGTAGTAGGCGGGGATGAAGACGAAGCTGACGATGACCCGCGCCAGCAGGTAGCCCACCATGAGCTGGGCGTATGTGAAGTTACGGGTTTTGAAGCCTTCGCCGGGCGCACCAAAGAAAGTACCGGCGCTGATTTCCGCTGCAAGGATGGAGGCCAGGACGGCCCACCATGGGATGGATCTCCCGCCCAGTGCGAAATCTGAGACGTCATTATTCCGCCGGCTGAAATATAGGCCGATGCCGATGACCGCAGCAAAATACGCGGCGATAACGAGTAGGTCGAAGGTGAGATTCATAAATAGAGTCGCCGCTTATTCATTCGATCTGAGCCCCGGCGCAAGCTCTGTTCCCTGCCGGAGCGGGAGAATTCACCTGCCCGGGGCTGCCTTAACCGCAGCGGCTTCTGCGGCACTGGTGGTCTCGTGTCCCCAGAGCCAGCCCTGCTGACGGATGCGGTCCAGGCTGACCACTGGCTCCAGAGGGTCCTGGTGCAGCAGCGCGACGGAGGCGATGATCTTCACTGCTTGGTTGTAGGAGATGCCTTCCAGGCGCTTCCAGAGCACGCTGGTGCGTGGCAAAATGGCGATGGCCGTATCCTCCCGCCGGGTGTTCCATAGATAGACTGCTGCGTGGGTGTCGGGTGTGCCGCCAGCCGCCACGATCTGTTTGTCCGCAGCTGGCTTTAGCGCGGCGAGCAGCCGCAGCTCCGCAGAGGTGCCCGGCATGGATTTCAACAGGCGGCTCCACTGGAGGCTGCCGGGGTTGGCCCATGCCTCCCAATCAAACTTCCATTTCCCTGATTCCATCCTCAGGACGGCTACCCGCGTGGTGCCGTCTTTCAGGTGGAGGCGGCTCTGCAGGGTGGCTCCTCCGGCTGTTTCTGACGGGATGTGGTCCGTGATGCTCTCAATGCGCAGCGGGAGCCAACTGACGCCCACCTGTCCGTAGTACCATGTCATGACGGGGAGAAGGCGTTCATGGTCCATGATCAGGGGCAGCGCGGATTTCCAGTCCGGAGCTTCCAACACCTGGCGGATCAAGGCTGCACACCCGGCCAATTCCTCTTGGTGCGCCAGTTCTTTTTTGGTTAGGGATTCCGTGCG
>JAYVJI010000187.1:0-1759 GCA_043769435.1 Verrucomicrobiota bacterium | reverse complement strand
ACCGCAGCATTTTCCTCCGCACTGCGGCTAGTGCTCACTTTTTCGAAAATGCCCTTAATCTGAGCTGTCAGGGTACTGTCATAGGCGGCGCTGTAAAGGTGCAGACTCCCTTTCCCGTCCAGGCTGCTGGCAGCGAGGATGCGCAGGCCATCCGGGCTGTAGTCCACGGACCAGATGCGGCCCCCGGTAGCAGGGAATCGCCGCACCAGATTGGAGTTATCTCCTATCTTTCGGGGCACTTGGCGGAAGACCCTATAGACCTGCGGCACACCATCCGCACCGCCCACAAGAAATTCATCGCGCGAAGGATGGCGCACAATAGCCGCCAGCCCGCCCTTCAAAGCACCGGGCGTGATGCTGGTGAGATTATCCACGAAACGTTGCGTCGCTACCTCGGTGAGCTTGGCGCTCATGTCCCTCCCGGTGGAGATGACGTGGTCCCCCTTGGTGGAGAATGCAGTGTCAAAAACCCAGTCATCATGGCTGGCCATAAAGAGCACCTGATTTCCCTTATCAATATCAATGGCCCGCACACTCTTATCCGTGGCACAGCCAAACGCCAGCAGCTTGCTGTCCGGCGACCATGATACACCATAGACGGTATCGAAGGTGACAGGAATACTCAGCCGCAGTTTGCCTGTGGCCGCTTCCCAGATTTGGACCTCACCCATCCGCGCCGGAAGCCCGCCCGCAGCTGCCAGCCACTTCCCGTCCGGACTGTAGCGCACACTGTTGATGCGCTCACTCAGCCCGATGAGGCGCCCGGCTGGTCCAGAGCCGTCACCCTGGTAGAGGATCACTTCATGAAAGCCGGCGATCGCCAGGATTTTGCCATCTGGCGCCCAAGCCAGCGAACTGATAACCGGCGGCAGCGCATACCGCGGCGGGTGATCCGGATCACAACGCTGGGCCGCACTCGGCGGCGTATCATCCACTGCTCCCTCTGCGATCCACTGGCGGACAAGGGCGATTTCTTCAGCCTTCAGAGAGTCCCTGTCTTTGGGCATCTCTGCCTTGCCATCTGCGCCCGGGATAATGTTCAAAAGCAGTGCGGACTCTTCCGGCTTCCCTGCCACAATGCCGGCCCCGTCCTCCTTGCCCCCCTTCATCATCCCAGCGAAATCCGTCATGATATACTCCCCCTTCACTTTCGCAGGCTGATGGCAGCCATGACAGGCTCCCTGCAGCACCGGCCTGACTTGCTTAAAATAGCTAACTGGTCCCGCCGTGACCGCTGGCGCGGCAACAGCAGAAAGCATGGGAAGAAAAAGGAACGTGGAAAAACGGATCACTCCCCCATGTCGAAGCAGAACAGCGCGCTGCAAGCACGCCCTTCAGCGCATTCCCGGCAGGCAGCCCCCGGGCGGCATCAGGGAAAACGTGCGTTTTATCCCCGTGCCTCGCTCCAGTCATTCAGCTATGTAGCCACCCCTTCCCTGCCCAACTACCCCAGTTGCCATAGTTGCCATGGCCGACCCCGACTACCTACATTACCCAAACGGTTGGGTAAATTTGGACTGAGCTTGGCGGAAGAAAAGACCAACCTGATAAACCTGATACAATAAATATGTAAATCCCCTAGGATCGATGATCGGGGCAATGATTAAGCTCTTCGTATAATCTTTCAACCGCTAATCAATTAATTGTAATTGATTAGCGTGGGGGGGCTATCGCTCACAGGCTTGAATCAGGGAGTCGCCTTTGAGCAGTCCGGCGAAGGCTTTTACGACGGATTTCGTGCGGTGCGTGAGAGTGACAA
>JAYVJI010000186.1:0-7119 GCA_043769435.1 Verrucomicrobiota bacterium | reverse complement strand
ACCCGAGAGGAATTCCTTTCGCATTCCGTAAGATAACTCCCCATGCTGGGTGCCTATGAAACCATCACTGGTCCTTTTCGCCATCGCGGGCATCCTTTGCTCCCACGCCTTTGCCGGCCCGCCTCCTAACATCCTCTTCGCCATCGCAGATGACTGGGGAAAGCATGCCGGCGCGTATGGCACGAAGTGGGTGAACACCCCTGCCTTTGACCGTGTCGCCAGAGACGGATTGCTCTTCAACAATGCCTACACGCCCAGTGCCAAGTGCGCCCCTTCGCGGGCTTGCCTGCTCACTGGCCGCAACTCATGGCAGCTCAAAGAGGCCGCCAACCACATCTGCTATTTTCCACCGGAATTCAAAGGCTGGGGTGAAGCGCTGGCGGAAAACAAATGGTTCATGGGGCATACGCAGAAGGGCTGGGGACCAGGCGTCGCCATGGATGCCTCCGGTAAACCGCGGACAATGACCGGGCGGGCATTCAACACCGCCAAAACAATCCCGCCCACCCCCGAAATTTCCGACAATGACTATGCAGGGAACTTCGCGTCATTTCTTGATGCCGCACCACCCGGCCAGCCCTGGGCCTTCTGGTATGGTGCTCTGGAACCGCATCGCGGCTATGAGTTCGCCTCCGGCATCCAGAAGGGAGGGAAAAAACCCGCGGACATAGACCATGTCCCCGCCTACTGGCCAGACAATGACACTACCCGCACCGACATGCTGGACTATGCCTTCGAGGTGGAACACTTTGACCGCCACCTCGGGCGGATGCTGGCGGACCTAGAAAAGCGCGGCCTCCTCGCGAATACCCTGGTCATCGTCACCAGCGACCACGGCATGCCCTTTCCACGCGTGAAGGGAAACACCTATGAATTCGCGAATCATGTGCCCTTTGCGGTCATGTGGCCGGCCGGCATCACCTCGGCAGGGCGCGTGGTCGATGACTTTATCAGCTTTGTGGACATCGCTCCGACCCTCATCGAACTCGCCGGGCTAACATGGTCCTCGACAGGCATGGCCCCGTCTCCCGGCCATAGCCTTACGGACATTTTCAACTCGGGGAAAGCAGGCGTCACAACCGCATCCCGTGACCATGTGCTCATCGGCAGGGAACGCACGGACATCGGGCGGCCCCATGATGCGGGCTACCCTGCCCGGGGCATCATCCGTGACGGTTGGCTCTACCTCAGGAACTACGAGCCCTCACGCTGGCCGGCTGGGAATCCGGAGACCGGCTATCTGGACTGTGATGGAGGCACGACCAAAACCGCGATCCTGAATGCCCGCAGACAAAATCCTGCCGACCCGTTCTGGGCACTGTGCTTCGGCATGAGGCCGGGTGAAGAACTCTACGACTTGCGCCGCGACCCCGACTGCCTGCAGAACCTAGCGGAAAGCGTGGCGGACAACGTTGCTGAAAAGCGGATAGGATTGGGCCGCTCTCTGACGGAAAAACTCCGTGCCCAAGGTGATCCCCGCATGAACGGCGAGGGCGATCAGTTTGACAAATACGAACATGCCAGCAAAGCCCACGCTGGATTCTACGAAAGATTCATGCGCGGCGATAAGCCTCCTTCAGGCTGGGTGAATAAATCCGACTTTGAAGCTGCACCGCTTCCGGACACGCGGCCTGCGGGCAGGCCGTGACTGGCGAGGGCACCGCGCCCGTCCCAAGGCAAGGGACACCGCATACCATCTCCCAAGGCAAACGCCTTGCGGTGGCAACGCCCCCGAGCCCCACGGTCTGAGGGAACGCCGACTAGCTAGCTAGCTTCGTGTGACCGAAGCTCTTGCAACGTTCTTTTCGCACCCATGGATGGCATAGCATAACTCATATGACCACAGGTTGCCCCCGGGGCTGGTATGCATGGCCCCGTTGGGACCGGAATCATAGGCCTCGTTTGGGGCATGGCACATCCCAACCAAGGGGAGCATTCCGGGCGGGGCTAATGTTCCAGTCCTTCGTGATCCTTGATGTATTCCTGCTTCAGCCCCAGCGACTCCGGCGCGTGCAGGACCAGCATTTTTCTGGCAACATCCGCTGGAATAGTGGCGCGGGTGGCGCGGGAGATAGTGACCATGAGCAGGAGTGCGAGGGGCAGTCCCCAGATAGCGGGTTGCTCGGCTAAAGTGCGCGCGAGGGGATGCTGGGCAAACCATGCATTCAGGCTGTAGCCGGTGAACTCCGGTGGCCTGGTGCCCTGCGAAATGGCCTCCGGGTTGGTTTTGGTCCATTTCTTCACTGCTGCCACATGGCTGTCCGCCACCATGGTGGTGGCGATGGCGATCAGGCTGAGAAGGCCTCCGGCGAGCATACCGGTGGCCGCGCCCTTCATAGTGATGCCGCGCCACCATGTGGCCAGAAACAGCAGCGGAAAGTAGCTGGTCGCGGCGATGGCAAAAGCCCAGCCCACCAGCTTGTTGATTTCGAAATCCTCCACCATCAATCCCAGTAAAATGGCCGCAGCGCCGCAAACGACGGCAGCGTATTTGAACATCCGCATGCGATCACCGGGCGTCGACTGCGGGCGGAGAATGCGGCCATAAATATCATGGGCCACCGCACTGGTGATGCTGACGAGCAGGCCGCTGAAGGTGCTCATGAATGCAGCGAAAGCACCAGCGCTGGTGATCCCGCTCAGGACGCTGCCCCAGGTGCTGCTGAGCTTGAGCGGCAGACGGAGGACCGCGCCGTCCGGACCCTTTACTCCCGTCAGCCCATTGTACAGCTCCGGCATCACTGAGCGGCCCAGCACGCCGAACACCGGCGGAAACAGATAGAAAACACCTATCAATATCATCACCCACATCGTCGTCCGCTTGGCGGCTACTCCGTCCGGATTTGTGTAGAACCTAACGAGAATATGCGGCAGCCCGGCGGTACCGCAAACTAGGGCGATGATCAGTGAATACGTATAGAGCAAGGCATAGGGCCGGGGATCACTGACTTTGGCTGTCGTAGCCGGCTTGGAAGTCATGGGGCCGAACGGAGCTATCCACTTTTCATCCGCTGGAGCCTTGGCTTCCTTCACGAGCGCATCCAGCGAGCCGCGTTCCACACCGTTGGACTGAGCCGCCTGCTGCCATGTGATCCCGTTGCGTGCTTCAGGTGCTGTCAGGTTGGAAGCAAGGTGGCCAGGGTAGCTGCCATAAACCGCCATGAGCACGAAAACCGGCACCGAGATGGCAAACATTTTGAGCCAGTACTGGAATGCCTGGACAAGGGTGATGCCCTTCATACCGCCGAGCGCGACATTCAGTGTGATAACAGCCCCCACCAGCGCCACTCCCACCCAGTAGGGCAGCTCCGGAAAGATAAACGCCAGTGCGAGACCCGCGCCCTTCATCTGAGGCATGGTGTAAAAGAACCCTATACACAGCACAAAGCAGACCGCGATCTTACGGAAGAGCGGTGAATCAAACCGGCCCTCGGCAAAATCCGGGATGGTGTAGGCGCCGAACCTCCGGAGTGGCCCGGCGATGAACAGCAGCAAAAAGAGATAGCCACAGGCATAGCAAACCGGATACCAGAGCGCATCATACCCGCTGCTCATGACCATGCCGGCTATGCCCATGAAGCTGGCAGCGCTGAGGTATTCCCCGGAAATGGCAGAAGCATTCCAGCCCACCCCCACCGAGCGCCCGGCAACAAAAAAATCAGAGGCCGTGTTCGCCCGGCGTGCAGACCAGAATCCCATGAAGATAGTCAGGGCCACCGTGATCAGCGAGAAGGCTACTACCCACGGATTGACCTCTACGGCGGCGGCATCAGCCAAGCTGGGTGTGAAAAAGAAAAAGCTGGACATGGGAAGGGAATCGTCGGGCCATTCTCAAACGAAGATCCACCTGATTGTCCACCACGCGTTTTCCCCGCATCAACTGCCCGCACTGCCCGTACATCCCTCGCAAGCCGACGCTCATTCATCCCTGAATAGAGTGCCCGTGGGATGGCCGATTAGCAAGGGATCACAACGAGTGACTGCCTCCATCGGGGCTTTTTTTCGACTTGTTGAAACTGAGGATCAGAGAGGAGGTTTACCTAGGCCGGTGGCTGCTGTGGCTTTCTCCGACGAAAAAGCCTGCGCGCAAATGGCAGGAGGTGGTATATTATGCGGTTTCCGCTTATTACCCGCCATGTTCCGCCACATTTTCTGCGCCGCATTCCTTCTGTTGCTCACAGCTTCCTGCCTGCCCGCCCAGCAATCCGGCTCGGAGGTGCCGTCAGCAGATGCTGCTGCCGGACTCGGCGTCACGCTCATTGCTGGATATGACAGCCACTATGTGTTCCGCGGGGAGGAAATCCTAACGGGTTCCCTGTGGAGCCAGGTCGAGATCAGCGTGCCTCTCTCAGAAGCTCTGGCCATCGGCATCGTTCCGTTTTATCTGGAAAGCCCCGGCCATGATTACACAGAGTTCGACCTCAATCCTTCGCTGACGCTGACCACGGGATGGGGGAGTATTACCAGCGGCTATGCGCTTTATTATTACCCTGACGGCCTGAATGGCGGGGGAACCGGCATCTCTACTGAGCAGGAGGCCACGCTCAGTGTCAGCCGTGAGCTGGGGCCAGTGGAGGTAGTGGTGATGGGGGCGTATAATTTCGAGCGTCAGGGGCTCTATGGGGAACTCGCCCTGTCGGCCTCCTTTGAGCTGACATCATCCGTTGCGCTTGAACCATCCGCTGCGGTGGGCTGCAGTTCCAACTACTTCGCTGGGGATGGGCTCAGTCATGCCGGGCTCAGCGTGGGCCTCCCGGTCAAACTCTCAGAGCAGATCACCCTGCGGCCTCATGTTTCCGCTACCTTGCCACTTGCGGCGTTGAAGGAGAGTCAAAATCCGCAGCTTTTTTGCGGCCTGACCCTTAGCTTGGGTTTTTGATTAATTCATTCTGCATTCTGCAAATAATTAAATGACGCCAGATTATCCCAATGTATTGACAAAAACAATAATTGCTAGAAATTTGGGATCTGTCATAATTTTATATCACCATGCCTCCCGTTGATTATCTCATCTTTGCAACCTCTGTCGGACTGACGGCAGTGATTGTATTGGGATGGCTGTATCGCCGGAGCGTTTTGAAGCTGCTCAGTCTGGTGGCAGGGCTTACGGTGATGGGCCTGCTGGTGGCGGTGTGGTTTTTGGTGCAGCGGGCAGAGAGTGTGGAGAAGAGCCGGCTGCAGGAGACAGTGGCTGGACTGGCACCCACCTATGCGTTGGAAATGGCACGGTTGGGTCATGCGGATCTGACATTTGAGACACCGCCTGATGACCCGGTATATCTGCAGATTATTGAGGCACAGAAAAGGTGGCTCAATGCGAATCCCCGCCTTGCCAGCATGTATACCTGCCGGTTTGATGGTTCGGGAAAACTGCGCTTTGCAGCAGCTTGTGAGACGGACTATGATCACAGTGGAAGCTATGAAGGGGAGAGGGAGGCGAGGGTGCCCATAGGGGAAACCTATGAGGTGGATGCTGCGCAAAAAACCGCGATACAGGCGGCTGCGGGCGGTCAGGCACTATTCAGTGAGGAACCGCTGACCGACCGCTGGGGGACATGGGTTTCCGCATTCCACCCGCTCCGTGACAGGAATGGGAAAACCGAGGGAGTGATGGGCGTTGATTTTGATGCTACTGAATGGATCGAACAGATCCAGCGTGCGAGGATTTCACTTCTGGTAGCGTACGGCCTGGGCGCGATCTTGGCCCTTGCTGCCCTCGGTGGGCTGGGAATGTGGATGGTGAACAGGGATCAGCATGCGCAACTCCGCGAGGCTGTGGTATTGCGCACGGAGCGGGCTAAATTTGAAACACTGGTGGATTCCATTGAAGGGGTCGTGTTTGAAATGGATCCTCTTAGTGGCCGGTTCACCTATGTGAGCCGTCAGGCCGCGACCCTGCTGAACCTGCCGCTTGAGGACTGGACTGCGGAGGCGGGCTTTCTCGGGTTAAGGATGCACGCTGATGACGCTGCATGGGCAGTGCCAGCCCGGGCTGCGGCATTGAAGGCAGGGGTGGATTACCTGCTGGAATACAGGCTGCGCAGGGAGGAGGATGAGGTGATCTGGGTGAGGGAGCGCGGGCGTCTGACCGGCGGCAGTAATGGGCCGGTGGTCCGCGGTATCATCGATGACATCACCGCGCGCAAAGCCTTTGCCGAAGAGCTGGAAGCCACCCACCGTCAACTGGTGGTGGCCTCACGCCAGGCGGGTATGGCGGAAGTGGCCACCGGCGTGCTGCATAATGTGGGCAACGTGCTCAACAGTGTGAACATTTCCAGCAGTGTCATCCACGAGCAACTGAAGCAGTCACGCGTCTCGTTTCTCAAGCAATTGTCCGGACTGATCGATGAGCAGGGCGAACGGCTTCCGGAGTTCATCAGGGATGACGAGCGCGGGCGCAGAATTCCTGCATTTCTGAGGGAACTGTCTGCCAGGATCACAGAAGAGCACGCCTCCATAGGGCGGGAGCTGACGGGGCTCGTCAGCAATGTGGAGCATATCAAGGACATCGTTTTGATGCAGCAGGGCTATGCCAGACTCAGCGGGCGGACTGAAAAACTGGATCTCGTTGCTTTGCTAGAAGATGCACTGCACATCAATGAATCCACCTTTGCGCGGCATCGCATCCGGGTGGTCAAGCAGCTGGAGCCGGTGCCCGTAGTGCTGGCAGAGCGGGGGAAGGTGCTGCAGATTCTCGTCAACCTGATCCGCAACGCCAAGCATGCCCTTGATGATGGCCGGAAGGATGAACGGGTGATGACGCTATCCATCATGAAAAGGGGGCAGAGCCACGTGGGCATTGCTATAGAGGATAACGGAATCGGTATCGCTCCTGAAATCCTGCCGCGGATATGTAATTACGGCTTCACTACCCGCACCCATGGCCATGGATTTGGTCTGCACAGCGGGGCCGCCGCTGCCCGGGACATGGGAGGAAAGCTCACGGTGGCGAGTCCTGGACCGGGCTTGGGTGCTACTTTCACTCTTGAGCTGCCAGTCAGTCCTGAACAGCCGGAATCCCCTGCAACCTCACTCAACTAAATGAACAATAACAGAATACTGGTGGTAGACGACAATCCGGCCATTCACCGGGACTTCGAAAAAATCCTCCTGCCGCAG
>JAYVJI010000185.1:0-2099 GCA_043769435.1 Verrucomicrobiota bacterium | reverse complement strand
CACGCCTGGAGCATGGGCTCAGCACTACCTGGGGCCCAGCCACCTCACGCTCCCCAGCAGTGTCTGTATCAACCGGCCTTCCAATCATGGGAATGGCTTCTTTCCTGCCACCATGAGTCCACTCCCGGTTTTGGATCCGGATGAGGGGTTGAAAAATGCCCGCGCCGACGCGCCGTCCGTCACCATGGATAAGCGCCTTTCCCTGCTCGCGGACATGGACCATAGCTTCTCCACCAAAGTCAACGACAGCAGCGTCAATGCCTACAATGACTTCTATGACAGCACCCTGCGCTTGATGCGGGGCGGAGATCTAGAGTGCTTTGAACTGGCAAAGGAGCCCGCCGAAATCCGCGCAAAATACGGCCAAAACCGCTTCGGTCAGGGATGCCTCCTGGCTCGGAGACTGGTCGAAGGCGGGGTTCGCTATGTCGAGGTCGAAAGCGGCGGCTGGGACATGCACAAGGATATCGAGGGCGGCATGGAAGACCGGGGCGCGGAGTTCGATATGGCATTCGCCGCCCTCATCAATGATCTGGATGCCCGCGGCCTCCTTGATTCCACGCTTGTGGTGGTCGCCACGGAATTCGGACGCAAACCCGAGTTCGATGGAAGCGGACGAGGGCACCACCCTAGCGTCTTTTCCTGCGCCCTCGCGGGTGGGGGAGTGAAGCGTGGATTTGTCCACGGCAGCAGTGATGAAAAAGGCGGAACGGTGGCCAGCAACCCGGTCACCGTGGGAGATCTTCATGCCACCATCGGCTGGGCCTGTGGTCTGCCTCTGGACAAGCCAGTCATCAGCGCCAGCGGACGTCCATTCAAAGTCGGCGACAAGGGCACCCCGGTTATGGATTTGATGGCTTGAAAGGGTGTGGCTTGTGGGTTTCTCCTCCGGCTAACCCGCCACTGGCCGGGAAGTGTATGAAGCTTAAATTCCTTTGCTAAAGGGACAGACCTTCTTCCGATTCATCACCATCCAACCCCCTGCCAGCGCAATATGCGCCACCTTCCGGGTGCCACCTGACCAAAAAACGCCTCCCGCACCGCACTTACCCCTTGCCAACCACCCCGTCAAACCACCAAAACAACCCCATCCAAGGTGGTGCACTTTGAAGCGATTTACAGGTGGTGCACTTTGAAGTGATCGGTGACACTCGTTTCCACTCTCATTTTTTCGATTTTGGTTTTCGGTGTAAGCCTGGATCTCCGTATAAGTCGTCTGTGCCGCCAATGTCAAAATGAACACGATATATTTCTGAAAACATGGCGGGTGACAAATTTGACGGGTCTCGCATATCAAACCGGCCAGTAACCAAGCATTTTCTGCCATTGAGGAGGGTTAGCGCGTCCGCCATCCCGCCACAGCCATTGCGCATAACCAATTTGTACAATTCATGCGGAAGCAGTAACTCTAAAGTGCGCCACACACTTCTGTTATCAGATCCGTCCTCCACACTTCCTTCAATAGCTTCGGAGCCCTTATAAAGCATCTTTAATGTTCCACTCAAGCAAATTATTTTGCCGTGGTATTTAGTGGGGTCCACAGTAATATGAGCCCAATCCAAGACGGGCGCTTCTTCCCATTTTTCCTTTGATTTAGGAGATACTGCGAAATCGTCCTTGCTTGCGAGTGGATCCTCCTTGCTTGCGAATGGATCACAACCTTCGTCACAGCTGATAAAAATCGCAGAAAGGCAGGCAAAACAAAGCCATTTAACTAGTAAGTTGCATGTGTTCATTATGGTAGTTCAGTATATGGATGATTTGGGTCTAGCATTTCTTTAAATTCACCAGCCGTTGTGGAATATTAGTAATTGTTATATTTGTTACTGTCCTAGAAATAAAGATCTGATGTAATGTCACCAATGCTCTCCTCACCTTTGTGGCATTTCTTCATTTCCCCTTCCATCATTCTTTCATTATCACCTTCGGTGACCAGGCCGCAGCTCGTCTCCACTCTCATTTTTTCGATTCACTGGCATCCCATAGGAAGAGAGCCGAGCGGGCGGGATTTGCAAAAAAATGGGGTGACTGGGCGGCAGTAATGTGATGGCTTGGTGCTGTCATGCCATCCAAATCAAAACAGTCATCTGCCGCCCAGC
>JAYVJI010000184.1:0-6738 GCA_043769435.1 Verrucomicrobiota bacterium | reverse complement strand
GGGTGTGACCGGGCTGTGATGTAAAAAAATACGCGTAAAAAAATGTTAGTAGCCAAATTTTGCGCAGCGTTCCCAAAACTGGTCGATGCGGTTGCTGCTTAGTTTTAGACTCCGCAGGGCGAGCACTCTTTGCAGGCCTTTGCGTTTCCAGCGCGCTCCACTCAAGTTGCTGCGTTGCTTAACGACGGTTTTGCATGCGGCTTCGATCACTCCGCTGCCAATCGGAAGATTCTCGGCGCTGAGGAGGGCGTATTCCATCCGCTCAAGGTTGCGCTCAAGGTAGCCGATGATGCTCTGAAGTTCTGCTTTAAGCCCTGCGGGCTGGGCTTCGTTTTGAGCTTTGCGTTTGATCTGCCCAAGGAGTTTCTCCGCGCTTCCTTCGTTGTGTTTGAGATCGTGGAGGGCTTGGCTATACCATTTTTCTTGGGCTGGCTCGTCGTGGCCAAAGGCGGGCCTTGCTTTGGCGATGTATTCACTGAGGTGATAAAAATCGAGCGTGAGCACATCGCATCGTGCTTCAAGCCATGCTTGGATGTCCGGGGCTCCGTCGCAGAGTCCATACCATGGGACTTCGGGAAAATGTTCTTTGAGGCGTTGATGCTCTATATCCATGCGTTGCCAAAAGGTCGTTTTATTTTCTTCGGGGGCATTGGCTAGATAGATGGTTTCGAGGCGCTCGCCATTGTCATCAAGGAGGACGAAGGCTCCGGCGGTGACGTGTTTCCAGCCTTCGTCGACGATGGCGGTGCAGGTAGAATCGGCGAGGGCAATGATCGCTTCTACCTTTGCGGGATCAGCCTGATAGGCATAGGGGCGCGCCTCTTCTTGAGCGAGCGCTGCTTTGCCGCACGCGCCGGAAATGTTCTGCACGCACTCGAGGCTGATGGTGCGTTGGAGCGTGTTATGCAATGTATCTTGAACGGCGCGTCCGCTTTGCATGGCATAGAGCGAGCTGGTGACTTTGGCGAATTGGGGCGTGGCTTCAGCGATGATGCGGGCATGTTCTTCTAGGGGGCAGATGGTGCGACCGCCTTTGGAGCTTTGGTATATGTGGCGCTCGATCTCGAGGGGACCGCCGCAGCACTGATAGACGGCGGGGCTGCGGCCTTTGCTTGTATAGTCAATGCCATCGCGCGTGATGGGCTGGCCATAGGTGTCGTATGTGCTCAAGAGCTGGCCCATGGCTTGGCAGCAAATATTGTTGAAGTCACTCTGCAATTGAGCTTCCATGGCTAGAGCCTCGCCGGGCTGGTAGCTGGGCGCGATGACGATCTCAATGGAGATGCGGGTGTTGCCCTCGGCGTCGGTGCGTGTCGGAAGTTGATTAATGTGCATGCGCTGACTGCTAACTCACTAACATATTTGTACAAGTGACAATTTCGTCACATTCGAAATTACATCAGGCGGCGGTCACACCCAAGCCGATCCATGCGGAGAAAATGGTGAGCTTTAGTAGCTTTAGTCTAGGTGCCCGTGGTCTTGCCTCGCATCGGCCATGCCGCCAATACCGGCGGCGCCAGGCGGGGGCGGCCAGGCTGATGGCGCTGGGCGGGCACTGCACCGGCGGGCACTGCACCGGCTGACCCTCCAGTAATTCTGATGCGTCTCTGGCAGCTCCAGCATTTTCTGGGAAAAATAGCAAAATAAAACTGGACGGTGGGCACTGCACATGGCATGATGGTCCTGTGCGCCTTACGCGTTTGCTTTGAACAACTCCTCGGGCCTTCGGCCGGAGGTCACGACAGCCGATTCCCTCAACTACTCACCCTGCACACCCTATGAGTTTCCAAGTCCGCGAAAAAGTCACTATCCTGCCCGCCGTCTCTCCCACACAGCACGGCACAGGGCACGCCAATACCGTGCGCTCTGTGTTCGATGAAAACGGGCGGCTCGTTTGGGAGAAAAGTCCGCGTGGGTTTCTCAGCCATTTTCAGTATGATGCTGCCACCGGGGCGCTGCGGCGGCGCATTGAGGATGTGGATCACACCCGGACCGGTGATTTCACTTTCCCGCTGCCCGGCGGCTGGACGACTCCCGGGGGGGGGTACACATATAGTAAATGATATGATCTCCGATGCGCAGGGCCGGACGCTGGAACTGCAAGGTCCCGCGCACGCGGTGCAACTGGCGGAGCCCTCGGCCTCTGTATCGCAGCCGCGCACCCTGCGCACTTGCCGTTTTTTCCTCTATGACGACCCCGGCCATATTCAGATCAGCGCCGCAGGATACCGCGAGGGAGCTGCGGGCACTGCGGCGGCGCACACGGTCGGGGCGCTGACGTGGTCGCGTTCGGACGCGGCTGGCCGGGTGGTGGAGGAAAGGCTCATCGCCCGACCGTCCGGCACGGGTTCATGGCCGCCGGCAGCGAGCGAAAGCATGACGGACCGCAGCCGCTGGCTGCGCTGGACGCGCCGGCAGTTTGACTCCGCCGGGTTGCTGGAGTGGGTGCGCGTTTATCATCTCATCCCGTTCACGGGGGACGGTGCCGCCGTCACCAACTACGAGGCAACTGCCTACGGCTACGACCACCGCCGCCGTGCGAACCGGGTGCTGGACCCCAGCGGCACCATTACCCGCATGGTCTTCGATTCCCGCGGTCTGGTGCAGTCCGTCTGGATGGGCACGGACGATACCGGTGCCACAGAACTGCTCCCGGGCGGCAGCGGCGGCAGCAATAACATGAAGCTGGTGGAAGCACGCCGCTATGATCTGAACCCGGCTAACAACGTAGAGCTGGCAGGCAGGGATGGGAATCTCTCGGAGGTGCGTCGGCCCGTGGATGACACTGCCAGCCGTGACCGGCTGGTCCGGTTCGGCTACGACTTCCGCAGCCGCCAGACGCAGACCACGGGCCATGATGGCAGCCGCGATTACATCGCCGTGACGGAATATGATCACGCGGATCGCGTCACTGGCACCGTGCGCTACCGGGAGACGGTGGCAGTCCATCATTTTCTCTCCCGCACGGCGCTGGAGTATGACAGCCGCGGGCAGGCCTTCCGGGAGCGCACGCAGGGCGCGAATGATAACGGCGATCTCACCACGCCAGCCCTCATCACCGAGCGGTGGTTTGATGCGGCGGGCAATCTCATCCAGCGCCGCAGCCCCGGTTCTCAGGCGCGGGAAAAGCTGGTCTATGATGGCGTGGAGCGAAATCGCGTGCGCTACATCGTGCTGGAAGCCACGCCCGACGGGCCGCCGGTCGGCTCTTCGAGTGATTCCTCCACCTCCTCATCTTCCTCTTCATCGTCTTCTTCTTCATCTCCCTCCAGTTCGAGTTCAGAGCCGCCCGGCAGCTCTTCGTCCTCCAGCAGTTCCTCATCATCGTCCTCATCATCCAGCAGCAGCAGTTCCGGCCCGCCGGATGGCTCGCCTCCCGGCAGCAGCGGCGGGGATAATCTTGGCAGCGGTTCCAACTACGACGATGGAGGCGATCCTCCGGAGGAAGCGGATAAAACCTGCTGCTGTGAAGAAGGCGAGGAAGCCGGGCAGGAAGATGGAGGAGGCAGCGGCGGGGAGATACCAGAAAACTGCCCGCTGGAAGACGGCTGCCATGAGGAAAGCGAGGCCCCTATTCGCTACTCCACCGGCCGGATGAATTTCGCCATAACTGATCTTTCGGGAAGTTCCGCCGGCATGGCGTGGGGCCACACGCGCGTCATCAGCAACTGGAAGAACCGCGGGGGCGGCGGCAGCCACGGGCGGGGCGTGGCGGTGCGCCAGCAGCCATATATCAAGTTTGGCAAGGGTGCCACGGGCAACCGCGCCGTAGTGGTCGGCGGCGGAAACCGTCACCAGTGGTTCAAGCCTGCGGGCGCGGCGCTGCGTCCGGCATTTCCCTCGCTCTCTAGCCTGCGCCCGGTGCCGGAGCGAAAAGAACTGGTCTTCACCACCCGCAGCGGGGCGCGGCGCACTTTTCACGATAACAGCCCAGACCTGCCCTCGCAGTTCCGCGGGAAGCTCAAGACAATCACCACGCGCGGGGGGCGCCCGCTCGGTCTCGAATACAATAACAATGGCCAGCTCATATCTGTCAGCCAGCGCGCCAGCGCTGGCGGGCCGGTGGTGAGTGCCTTCCAATACACTTACTACAGCGCGTCCCAGGCGGGAGGTCAGGAAGGCCGGCAGGAAACGGTGACGCTCCAGACACTACCGGCGGGCGGCTCCCTGCTGCAAAACGTCCGCCGCGTGCGCTATCTCTATCACGATGGCTCCACCACCGCCGGGCCGTCCGGCGATTTGCAGTCCGCCATCACGGAGCAGTTCGATGGGAATACCGTGCAGTGGGTGGAGATAGGGCGGGAATACTATCGCTACTACCTCGTGGACGACGCCACCGGCTTCACCGGCGGGCTGAAGGCGGCGGTGCGCGCGGAGGGCATGGAGCGCATGAAAGCCGCGCACGGCATCAGCGCCAACCCAGATTCCCTCACAGACGCGGCGCTGCTGCCCTTCACCAGCCATTTCTTTGAGTATGACACGGAGAAGCGCGTGACCCTAGAAAAGACCCACGGCGGCACCCAGGTTTATACTTTTGAATACACCGCGCGCACCTCCGGCTCCGGCTTTGAACTGCCGAACCAATGGCATGGCAAGACGGTGGAGACGCTGCCGGGTGGGAACCAAAACATAGTCTATACCAACGCCTCTGGTAAGGTCATCCTGCGCCTGTTCCAGGAGCATGGCACCGGTCGCCGGTGGTACCAGTATAGTGAATTCGATGCCGAAGGTCGCCACGTTTTGCGCGCCCGTTCTTCTGCCGTAGCCAGCGTCACCGAGCCCGCCGCAGCGAATAACCATGCGCTCACCGTCACGCTGCATAACACCGCCGGCTTCCTCCACTTCCTCCACGCCTACACCTATTATGGCGTCGGCAGCACGGCCCCCGGGCGGCTGGAGACCGTGGCTGTCAAAGAGGGAAGGAACGGGCCGCCGAAAGTCCTGCGCCGCCTGCACTACGGCACCCGGGCGCACGACGGCGACAGCATTCACCCCGTCACGGAGAGCATCCACTACACCGACGAGGCCGCCACGGAAGCGACCGCCCTGCGCACCGGCTATGCCTACCAGTATCACAGCAGCAGTGCGTGGGTCGGCAGTGTGGGTGATGTCGCCGACAAGGACATGCCGGACGCCAACCGGGTGGACGGCGATACCGTCTTCACTCAGAGCGAAGTCACTTTCGATCCTGCCGGCTCCGCCATTCTCAGCACCACATGGCAGCGCTACCACAACGCCACCGGCAACGGGCCTCTGCACGGGCCGGATGAGATTTCTCCCCGCGCACGCCGCAGTTATGTGGCCACATGGCCGGATGCCCTCGGACGCACCGTCGTCACCGCGGACTACGGCACCAATGGCGGCACCACGCTGACACGGCCCACCGTCTGGCCTGTGGACAGCAGCAGCGGCGTGCAAAATGGCCTTGTCCTTATCAGCCGCACCTTCTTCGATCCCGCCGGGCAGGTCGTGCTCACCCGCGACCCCAAAGGCACGGAGAACGCCGTCACCTATGACCACGCCGGACGCCAAAAGAGCGTGGTCGAGAATCAGGTGCTCGACGGCAACGGCGCTCCCGTTTCCGGCGATGACAAAAACCGCACCAGCACCTTCGCCTACCACGCCGGCTCCCTGCTCAAGAGCATGGAAATCATCAACGCCGTCACGGGCAATCAGCTCACCCAATGGTTCTACGGCACCACCCTTGCGGACTCGAACATCGCCACCGGCCACCTGCTCCGCGCCAAACAATACCCCGGCGACACCAGCACGCGACGTCTCGCATGGGCCTACAACCGCGCCGGCCAGACCACCCAACAGACCGACGCCAACGGCACGGTGCGCGAGTTCCTCTACGACAAAGCCGCCCGGCTCACGGACGACTGCGTCACCTTCCTCAACGGCCACTCTGGGAGCGCCGTCCCTCCGGGCGGCTCCTCCTCAACCCCCGGCGTTGCCGGCTCCTCCTCCGCTTCCAGCGGAGGAGACATAGACGAATCCATCCTCCGCATATCCCTCCGCTACCACGTCCGCGGCTACCTCGAGACCGTCACCAGCTACGACCACCCCACCCCAGACAGCGGCACCGTGAGAAACCAGGTCCAGTTCACCCGCAACGCATGGGGCCAGCTCACCGCCGATGCCCAGGCCCACGGCGGCCCCGTCACCGGCACCACGCCCACCGTCGGCTACGAATACGCCGACGGCTCCGCCAACCACCTCCGCCACACCGCCACCGTCTATCCCGCCGGTCGCCGCCTGCTTACCACCTACGAAACCACCAACAGCTACGATCACCGCCTTTCCCGTCCCACGCAGCTGGGCATCGAAGGCGAGGCTTTTCCCGCCGTCGACTACCTCTACGCCGGGCTCTCATGGATCGTCCGCACCCAATACCCGCAGAATAACGTCGAACTCCGCCACTTCACACTGGACAGTGAAAGCCAGGGCGATGCCGGCGACCCCTACCGCGCCTTCGACCGCTTCGGACGCCTTGAGGAAGTCCGCTGGCGTCACGCCGGCACCGGCGCGTGGATTGAGCACCTCTTCTACGGCTACGACAAAGCCTCCCTGCGCACATGGAAAGACGTGGACGCCACCGGCGTGGCCGAGGACGAACTCTTCGCCTACGACGGACTCTACCAAGTCATCCAGCGCCAGCGCGGCGTGCTCAACACCGCCCGCACCGCCATCACCGGCACTGCCGAGCGACAGGAGCCGAGCCGACTGGCGGGAGGT
>JAYVJI010000183.1:0-2783 GCA_043769435.1 Verrucomicrobiota bacterium | reverse complement strand
CCGGTGTGTACATACCCGCAGGGAACACTCGGGTGGAGGACTCTGGGGACAGCCGTGCAGAATCCGCAGAGCAGTTCCAGCAAGCCGGAGCCGGCGATTTAGTATCCTGGTTTGCTGGTGAGCAGTCTTCCCGCTCGGTTGCCCGCCATCGAGCAGGCACCCGACCGCCGCGCGGCGCTGGAGGACATCATGTGGGGTCTCCTGAATTCAAAGGAATTTCTGCTGCGGCGCTAATTTGCATCCGCAAGCGCGGGGCCGCGTGCCACATATTTTGGAAAACAAAGTTTGCCTCGCGATGCCGGGCTGTTGTATTTCTTAACCACCTCAACTTTCAAACTTATGCACTCCCATCACCTCACAACCCGCCTCAGCCTCATTGTCGCTTTGACGTTCGCCCCCTTCGCCAGTGCAGCGCCCATTGCGAATACGGACTTTTACTTCGCCAACGAAGACACCCCGGTTTCAATCCCCGCCACGGGCGTGCTCGGCAATGATGATGCGAATGGCGGCCCCGGCGGGCTCAGTGCGGTGAAGCTCTCGGATCCCGCTCACGGCACGCTCAATCTTCAGCCTGACGGCTCGTTCCTCTACACGCCGGTGGCGAACTATTTCGGGCAGGACACCTTTCAGTATCAGGCCGTGGAGAGCCAGGGACCGATCACCTTCACGGTAGATCAGCCAAACTCGGTGCTGACAGTGAATGTGCGGACGTCCACGAGCTTCGTGGGGGGCACGACCGACAATCAGACGACCACCGCGCAGGCCAAGGGTAACATCACCGCGCTGCTCACTCCGGTACAGGCGCCCTTCGGCAGTGTCCAGGTGCGGACTTTGGACATCGCACTCGCCCAGCCGGTGTCGCTGAACATGTGCGTGCAGTATATCCTCTTCGGCTGCACTGCCCGCTTGAGAGCGGACATCGCGGCGGACGGACTCAGAATCACCATGCGCGAGGATCAGGCCGGGCCGGCAGTGTCGGCCGGGCCCGCTGGTGTGTTCAGCCAGCCGGGGAATTTCATTGATGCCACGGGCACGATCGCCCTCAGCGGCACCGGGCTTGCCGGATTGATTGACGTCCCGCCGACTGCGGATCTCAACTCCACCAACACGGCCTACGACATCATGAATGGCAGTGTCACGCAAAGCGGCGGCACCCTCACCATCGCGGTGCCTATTGATATCACGCAGGTCCTCGTGGATCCGCAATACACCGCCACGGTGCATGTCACGGGCACGGTCCGCGCCACGGCGCCGGTGCCGCCTGCGGGAGCGGAGTCCCCGCCGGCCACGGTGACGATTGATGTCGCGAGCATTGATGATGCGCCCACCGCCGTCGCGGACCGTTATTACACCCGGCAGAACTACGCCATTTCCGTGCCCGCCACGGGCAGCGCGCCGGTCACAGAGACGCTCATCGCCGCCAACAGCGTTTGGAAATACAGCTCCGGCGCCAGTCTCGGCACCACCTGGCGGGCCACAGATTTTGTGGACACCGCGTGGTCCACCGCCACCGGCGTCATCGGCTATGGAGATCCGGACATTCTGCCCACAGGCACCATCCAGGCCCGTGCGAACATGGCTGCCGTCGCCTCCTCCACCAATCCCAACTACCCCACCACCTACTTCCGCAAGGAGTTCAACCTCACCACCGCCTCGGCCTCGGTGGATGCCCGGGTCGAGTTCCAGCGCGATGATGCCTGCATCATTTATGTGAACGGCACGGAAGTTTACCGCGACAGCACGCCCTACACGGCTGGCGGCACGGCTCCCTTCGCGGCCACGGGTGAAATCGCCTACGCCACCTACTGCGCGGTGGGCATGACGCCGGACTCAGACGGCGCGGCATATAAGAGTGTCGTCATTAATCACTCCCTGCTGCGCGATGGAAAGAACGTCATCTCCGCCGAAGTCCACCAGACTACCAATACCAGCAGCGACCTCCGTTTCGATCTCCGCTGCCTGCGCACCGTGCAGCCGACTGACGTCCTCATCGGCGGCGCCAGTGTTTGGAAATACAACACCGGCACCGACCTCGGCACCACATGGCGCAATGCGGAGTTCAATGACACCGCGTGGAGCGGCGCCGCCGGCCCGCTGGGCTATGACGCCGACATCCCGCCCGCGAGCACGATCCCCGCGCGCGCCAACATGGCCGCCGCCGCCTCCGCTGCGAATCCCAACTACCCCACAGCTTACTTCCGCCGCGAGTTCACCCTCACCACACCCTTCGACACCGTCACTCCGCGCATCGAGTTCCAGCGCGACGACGCCTGCATCATCTATGTCAACGGCGTGGAAATCTTCCGCGACAGCACCGCCTACGCCGGCACCCCCGCTCCCTTCCCTGCCACCGGTGAAGTCGCTTACGGCACCTACTCTGCGGCCAACATTCCGGAAGGCGACAGCCTCAGCTACAAGGCCGTCAACTTCTCCCGCGCGCTCCTTCGCGAGGGCAAAAATGTCATCGCCGCCGAGGTTCACCAAAGCACCACCACCAGCAGCGACCTCCGCTTCGACCTCAAAGCCTACCGCACCACCGGCATCGGCGGACTAGCCGACAATGACACTGACGTGGACGGCCCCGCCACCAACCTCCGCCTCCACACCGCCCCGCCCAATGGCAGCGTCTCCCTCAACCCCGACGGCTCCTTCACCTATCTCCCGGACCCCGGCTTCCCCGCCTCCGGCGCGTCGGCCACTGACACCTTCGTCTATACTCACACCTTCAACGGCCAGCCCATCACCACCGAGTCCATCATCGTCCCCATGGCCGCCACATGGAA
>JAYVJI010000182.1:0-3970 GCA_043769435.1 Verrucomicrobiota bacterium | reverse complement strand
TTTGTTTGCCGCACTCGGGGCTGGTGGGGCTGGTGCGGGAGTGATCAGCTTTTCCAGTGTGGTCATACGTTCTTGTAAGCTGACAATGATTTGGCGGTGAGGGGTGAGCATGGCGATGAGCCAGTCTTTGCCTGCGGCCTTGAGATCGGCTTCGAGCCGGGGCCAGACGCGGGGCTTCCACCAGCCTTCTGGAACATGCAGCCAGTCGTGATCCCAGAGCAGGCTGCGTCCGTGGGCTTCGAGGCGGTGGCGGGTCTCGATGCACTGGCTGCGCTGGCGGCAGTGGGCGCGGCGCTGTTGTTCTTCTGGAGAGGGAATCCGCACTGGGCGTAGGGCATGCTTGTTGCCGCGCTGGTGGTAGTCCCAGAGGGCGCTGGCGAGTTGGCGGGCATCGCGGCGGTCGGTCTTGCGCAGGCCGTTGAGGTCCTCGGGCGCGACGACTTGGCTGGTGGCTCCGGCGGCTTCGAGATCGCGGTGCAACTGCCAGCCAAATCCACAGGCCTCTTGTGCGACGTGGACGGTGGCGTGGCGTTCGCGCAGCCAGCGCACCAGTGCGAGCCATGTGGTGCGGGGATGCTTGCCGAGGTCCAGCGGAGTGCCGCCGCCGATGATGATGGCTCCGGCGGGCGTGGCCAGTTCGATGTCGAGCCCGATGGTGATGACGGGCTGTGTCCCTGCGTGCTCAAGGGCCTTGCTGATGGCTGCTTGGCAGGGTATGACGGGCGTGATTTTGAGTTCGTAGTCTTTCATGATGGTCTGGTTGTGGTTGGGTTGTCGCTTCGCAAAGCTCGGGGAGTCTGGCTGATTCTCCGCCCCCTGACCAGGCCATCATGGCGTCTAACGCCGCATGGACGGCGGGCGTTTTCACGGAGTCATTCCCGGAGCCTCTGGCCTCCAGCGGTACGGAGATGGGTCTGAAGTTCGACCTTTTTATGCCGTGGACGATTAACCCTGATGGCACGGAACTTCTGACGCTTAACCACGTGGGCCGGCACGAGATATCACCGGGATTCGTCCGTTCGCGCCAGGATTCGAATTTGACGGACGCTATCCCGCACATGGGTACAGCCTTGCCAGCTCCCACCCGCGCCGGGGCGCTCATGCAGCTCTCGGAGCACAGCACTCTGAGAGGCCGTTACTACGGCGTGGATGCTGTGACCAACGGCCTCTCCGCCGGACGCATCGTGAGCATCATCAGTGGAGCGCCAATGGTGAACGCTGCGTCCCTGCAGCTGCGCGCGGTCTTTACACGGGGACTGGCACGTGACCCCGCAGTGCTCTCCAGCGGGAAGCTCATCGCCAGTTACGCCACCACTGTCCTGCCCATTGACCTTGCGAATGCTCCCTACGCCAGCAGCGGCAGTATCCCGGTTGGCCCGCCAGCGGTTGATCCTGCCCTCACACTCCCGCCCGGAAGCAATTTCCAGATTCGCGTTTCTGTGCAGCCAGCTGCTGCCACCTTATCCCCAATCGTCACTGGAGGTTCAGTAATGGTAAACGAGGAGACCAGAAACATCACTAACCACACGAGCAGCGGACTGACGCAAACCTTCATCGGCCCGCTCTGGCAACTCCAGCCTGTCGAGGTTCGCCCGACAACCCGCCCGCCGCTGCTGGTTTCTAAGATGGAGGCGCCTGAACGCGAGATGTTCATCAGCGCGGGGGTCTCGCCTCTCGCGTTGAAATCATGGATGAGGACCAATGACCTGGCCATGATGACCGTGCGTAACGTGACACAGCGGGACGGTGCTGACCATCAGCAGCCCACCAATCTCTCGGTGGAAAACGGAGTTTCTGGAGTGATGGCCGACGGCGGCCCGGCCTACTCCGTGAAGGCGCTCCAGGTCTTTCAGGGGGAATACCTCAGAGGCTACACATCAGCCGGCGGAAGCGTCGGCACGGGCCGGCGGATCAAAGCTACAGCCATGCGCTCCAGACCGGGGATGCCACCAACGCCGGTCGGCCTGCCGGAGAGCAGCGCTGCGGTGGCGGCGGACGGCTCTGTCGCGGCCCTGGTGCCCGCAGGACGCGCCACCTCATGGCAGCTCGTGCAGCACAATGGCACACCGGTGGTCCGCGAGCGCTACTGGTTGTCGTTCCAGGCTGGTGAGATCCGTTCCTGCACGTCCTGCCACGCGGTGAATACGAGGGACCAGCTGGGCCGGACCGCTGCTGCCAATGCCCCTGCGGCTTTGCGCTCGCTCTTGGAGACCGTGAAGCAATCCGCACCGGAAATCAGCGCAGGCACCTTCCGCATCTGGTCAGAAGCATCGCTGGGCCTCCCGCTTCTGGCCCAGGGCGATGATGATGCCGACGGCACCGCTAACATCATTGAATGGGCCCTCGGCTCCAGTCCGGTGAATGCCAGCGAAACGCCTGCCTCACCGCTCACCGTAACGCTTGCCGGGCCTGCCAACGCAACTGTGGCCAGCCTCTCCTTCACCAAATCAACCGTCCAAGATCACGCCAAGATCACCGTGGAAGGGTCAGCAGACATGGCCCGGTGGCGGACCATCGCCACGCTCGGTGCTGCCAGCGTTGTCCAGCCTGGCTATACTCTGACAAGTGTGGCCAATCCGGATGGGAAGTCCGAGAGGGTAAATATTATGTCCTTAACTCCCGTAGTCGAAAGCCCTGACCGCTACTACCGCTTGCGCGTGTCCGACCAGTGAAGGAAGCCCTAGGGACCCGAGGGTCAGCGCATGGGCACTAACTCTTGGATCTCGGCTTCCTCTACCTGAGTGATGTCTGTGAGGGGGGCGAAGCGCCGCGCGGCAAATCCTAGTTCGCTGGGGCATCCCTTTTCAGTGCTAGGGTCTACCCCATTCACCAGTTCCACCAGCAGGACCTTCATTTCCACACTGTCCCAGCCCTTCTGCGCGCTGGTCCACTTCGCACGTCCCATGTCGCACTCCCTCACCGTGTAGGTTTTCCCCTTCACGGGCAGGGCTGTGAATAGATACGCGATTTCCGGGTGAAACCGGTCATCGATGCACACAACTTTTTCGCCAATATCAAACATAAATAAATCAGGGCAGCCAAGAATGGTTATAAAATAATCATGATGATGGATTCAACTCCAACCGGTGACGGCCCGCAGGCCATTGCGCATAGCGTCCACAGGCGCCGACACGCCGAACCACCATTCAAACGAATACACACCCTGCCAGAGCAACATGGGCAAACCATTGATGGCCCGGGCACCCGCCTCACGTGACGCCGCCACCAGAGGAGTGATGAGCGGTTTATAGACCATATCATAGACCAAATGGTGCGGTCGCAGCATGGTATGAGGGATCACCTCCAGATCACCGGGCTTCATGCCCAGGCTGGTGCAGTTGACGATGAGGTCCGCACGTTCCATCGCTTCGCTCAGGGCATTTGTTTCCCACGGGATGACAGTGGTGACATCGTGCCCCGGCAGCCCTGCTAGGCTATCGCGGACTGATTCCACCTTGCTGGATGTGCGATTCGTCAGCATCAACTCACGGCAGCCCTCCACCGCGCACACAGTGGCCACTGCCGCCCCCGCGCCGCCGCCGGCTCCCGGCACGAGGATGCGCAGGTCCCGCACCTCCCGGCCAAACTCCTCCCGCACGGTGCGCAGGAATCCGGGGGCATCGCTGTTGCGGCCAAAAATCGTGCCGTCGGCGCGAAAGATCAGCGTGTTCACCGCCCCCGCCCTGCGCGCATCCGGATGCACTTCATCCACCGCTCCCAGCGCCATGAATTTGTGGGGGATCGTGCAGTTACAGCCGATGAAACCCAGCGACGTCAGGATGGGTAAGGCGTCCACAAATTCCTCAGGCCGCAGGTGCAGCCGGACGTAGCGCGCATCCAGTCCGCAGGCCGCGATGGCCGGATTATGCATTTCCGGGGAGAGCGAGTGGGCCACGGGATCGCCGATCACTGCCAGCCGCGCGGCAGGCCGCAGCAGGCCGCCGGTATGCTCCCAGCGGCGCAGGTCCGC
>JAYVJI010000181.1:0-3920 GCA_043769435.1 Verrucomicrobiota bacterium | reverse complement strand
TCAACGCCCGAGTCCCAGTCCACCTGCCACCAAATATAAGATGAGCCGCCGAGGGATGCCGTCACTGGACCGGCGGAAACAATGCCGCCGTCCCCTTCCGTGCGTGCTCCCAGCACAGTTCCCGCAGGGGCATGCCTGACATTCACACTCTGATTGGCCCTCACGCGATTTCCCACATTCAACGCCCACGCCGTCCCCGCCTGCAGCAACATCAGAGCCATGCAAAGCGCCACGCGGACCATCGCACAAGGAGGCACACCATGGGCGCGAAAGGTGCTCATAATCTCAATGCAGCCTGGCCTAACCCAAACCAACAAGACTGCCGGTGCTGTCGCCAAAACGATCCAGTTTCACACCGCTGCGCTGCAGCAGGTTGAGGTAAAGATTGCACAGCGGCGTGCCTTCTGGATTGATGACATGTCCAGCCGGCTTCAGCCCTCCACCGCGGCCTGCAAGGACCAGCGGGAGATTTTTCCATTCGTGGTTGTTGCCGTTTCTCAGGCTGGAGCCGAAGAGGATCATGCTGTGGTCCAGCACATTTCCATTCCCCTCCTTCATGGACTTCAGCCGATCCAGCAGGTAGGCATATTGCTCCATGTGCCATGTATTGATGCGGGCGTATTGCTCCAGCTTTCCTTCCTGATCACTGTGATGAGAGCTTTCATGATGGCTCTCGCTGACGCCTGGCAGAAAGCTGAAGTTCTTACTGCTAACATCTATGCCGAACATAAAAGTAGCCGCGCGGGTGTTGTCGCTCCAAAAGGCCATAGCGATGAGGTCCAGCATGAGCCGGGCGTGTTCCGTGTGGTCATGCCGCACCTGGCCACCTGCCTGCCGGGCGGCTTCGTATGCAGTAATCCGCTCCCGCAGGCGGTCCCGCTCAGAGGCGATGGAAGGGTCTAGATTTTCCCCGCTGGCCACCCGGGCGATGTCCGCTTCGATCCTTGTTTCCAGTGACCTGACAGTCTCAAGGTATTCATCCATGCGTCGCTGATCCTCCTTGCTGACCTTTCCACGCAGGGCTGTAGCCTGCTCCAGCGTCAAGTCCAGGACGCTGCGCGTATCCTCGGCAGTCTGGCGGTCATTCTCACCACGCTCACGGAAGAGCCGGTCAAAGGCAGTGCGCGGGTTGATCTCCGCAGGCAGCGGCACATGACGGTCGCGCCAGGAAATGTGCCCGCCATAGAGCTGGGTGAAATTTACCTGCAGGTCCACGCCCTTGCGCACTGGTTCAGTGCCCACTTCCAAAGAAGACAGGCGCGTCTGGTGGCCACAGCCTGCGGCGTAGGCCTGATCGATGGAAGGACCACCGACATCGACATCCCGTCCCGTGGTTTTCCTGACGCGGTAGCCAGTGAGCCATGAGGCACTCTTAGCGTAATGCCCATCCCCGCCATCAGCCAGTGCGTTCTGGAGATTTGTCAGGATGCTCAGTTCACTGCGGTGCGCAGCGAGCGGCTGCAACAATGGACTGGGCTTCCAGTCAGGCCCCTGCCCTTCCGGTGTCCAGCGCCGGGGATGGACCCCATTCGGCATAAAAAGAAACGCCATGCGCACCGGGGGCGCGGCTGCCTCAGCGGCACGTGCGGCGCGCGGAGCCAGTGATTCCATGAACGGAAGCGTGATGCTGGCACCAAGGCCACGGAGGACGGTCCGGCGATTCAGAGTGTGAAGACGTGCAGTGTTCATTCGGAGGGTATGGAGATCGGTTTTATCCGGCGGTGAGTAAATGGCAGGCTGCGGGTGATTTCGAGAATAAGCGGCGTCGCCATGAATCGGCTTTGCTTGAGGCTTTCCTCGAGTCTGGCAAGCGTAGGCAGATCATATGCTTCGATGCCGCGCCCAAGCGCATAAGACAGCAATTTCACGGATAGATTCCGTCCGTAGCGGTCTGCTTCTTTCAACAGCAGTGCCTTCAGTTCCGCAGGGCCAGTGAAGGCGCGGCCATCCGGAAGCCGGCCACTGACATCCAGCGGCTGCCCGTTGAGCTTCTCCCGCCAGCGGCCCACAGGATCGAAATTCTCTAACGCAAACCCTAACGGATCCATCCGGGCATGGCACGCCCGGCAATCGTCCCTCCGCAGGTGCGCTTCGAGTTCCTGACGCACGGTGGCGTTTTTGTGTTTCTGATCATCCTCCTCGATGGTGCCCACGTTGGGCGGCGGAGCGGGCGGCGGCGTTCCCAGCAGTTGCTCTAGGATCCACTTCCCCCTGAGGACGGGGCTCGTCCGGCGGGGCAAGGCTGTCGTCGTGAGGACAGCTCCCAGGCCCAAGGCTCCCCCGCGGATGCCGTTTTCCACCTTTACCGGGCGCAGTTCCCCGCCACTCACACCGGTGATACCATAGTGTCCAGCCAGCTTTTCATTCAGGAAGGCGTAGTCGCTCTGGAGAAAATCCAGCAAGGATCCGGAGCCCCGCAGCAGATGATCGGAAAAGCGCAGGGATTCCTGATAGAGCAACTGGCGCAGGTCATTGTCGAACTTATACCGGCCGCGGTCGGGATCAGCAGTGGTTAGGATTTTCTCAAACTGCAGCCATTGGCCCGCGAAGTTCCGCGCCAGCGCAAGGCCTCGCGGATCGGCCAGCATACGTTTTACCTGAGCCTCCAGCGCAGCGGGCTCCGCCATTTTTCCAGATTCAGCCGCATCCATCAGTGGGGCATCCGGCACAGAACTCCAGAGAAAAAGGCTAAGCCTTGTCGCCAGTTCCACCCCCGTGACGGGCCACAGCGCCGCCTCCTGATTCTCCTCATGGAGCAACAAAAAATCCGGCGAACATAAAATAGCTTTGATGGTTAGCCTGACAGCGTCTTCCCACGACCCGCCACGGGCCATGCGATCCCCGCCTGTTTTCAGATAGCGAGCCAGCAATTCATCAGAAGGAGGCCGGCGAAATGCCAGCCGCATGAGAGGCTTTACCACCTCCCGCAACGCATCAGCCGGTGTCAGATCAGGCCCGGGCGCGCGCGACAGCAGACGCTGCTTCAACTCGGGTTTTATGAACACCTCCTGTAATGCGCTGTCCGCAGCGGCTAGGTATGGCTCCGCCATGACTGGGGGGATAAACAGCGTGTCGGATACGTTGTCAAAGCCTTCACCGCCGGCACCCTCTTCCGCAAAAAAATCCTGCAACCCTTTCGCTTCGACACCCAGCAGATCCCGTATCGAGGTGACATATTCCGTGCGGCTGAGACGGCGCAGCCGACGCTCCCCCGGATCCTGGACCTTACCGCTGCGCAAAAACGCTTCGTTTTCGCCTATCCAAGCAATGAGGCGAGCCCGCTGCTCCGGGGCAGGCTGCTCCTTTTTCGGTGGCGGCATTTGACCGGATTCCAGCTGATCCCGAGCCCGCCACCACAGTCTCAATGCGCCACGTGCATCCGGCAGGTTTTTCAAGGCCTCCAGATTAACCCCGCCCTTCTGAGACTCAGCGTCATGGCAACTAACACAATAAGTTTCCAGCACAGGCCACACCTGTTCGCGCCACGCGGATTCCTCAGATCCGGCGAGGGACGGAATTCCGATGAAAAGGGAGATGAGGATAATGGGCCAATGAGGTTTCACCTTCAGGACTACGCTTGTTCCAGCAGACTTATTCACAAAAAAACGCCCGGCCCGTGCTGGACGTGCTGGACTTTCCCTACCTAGCGGGCTCCGCGCTTTCCGCCTGGCAATTTTTCGTTCCCGCACCAGAGCACTCCACATGAATCCTTCCCCGGCGCCTGATCCCAGGCCTCAGAGATCGCCCACCGGCTGGAACCGCTGGTCAGCAGTCATGGCCATGGCCGGACTTCTGGCCCTCATTCCTGCTTACTTTATTCCGGCCATGGTGGTGTGCAATGCCCTGGAAGGCGCCCGTCGATACAGCATCTGGACAGGCATCCGGGATTTCTACAGAAATGAACACTATTTCCTAGCCGG
>JAYVJI010000180.1:0-9635 GCA_043769435.1 Verrucomicrobiota bacterium | reverse complement strand
TCGGACATTCAGGCACCAACCGGCACCCGGCGGATCATAAATTATGGAAATTATAACCCAGAAAGCAAGCGGTTTATTCAACTAATTTGTGTGACCTTTGCGGGCCACTCGATGGCCCGCACAGGCATACCGGAACCGACGTTGACTCCGCTGGAGCCGGCCTAGTGCCCCGGTGTCAGCTTTGGACGGCTGAGCACAGCGTCATTCATGGAAGCAACCGGGCGCGCCTGCCGGTGAATGTTCAACAGGATGCCTACGATGGCCATACAGCAGGCCAAGTTTGATCCGCCGTAACTGATGAATGGCAGCGGCATACCTTTGTTAGGCATACAACCGGTCGTCACGGCGATGTTTATGAGCGACTGGAAGCCGATGAGGAGGACCAGCCCGGTGCCCAGAAGCTTACCGAACCTGTCAGGAGCATGGCTGGCGATGAGAAGCCCGGTGAGGCAGAATATGCTGAACAGCAGAAGGGTGCCAAGCGTGCCGGCCAATCCAAGTTCTTCACCAAGGTTAGGAAAAATGAAATCTGTGAAGGGCAGCGGAAGGTAGCCATGCTTGTGCCGGCCCTCTCCGAGGCCGCGTCCGACTGGTCCACCGCTGCCGAGCGCGCTGAGGGCCTCCTGCTGCTGGCCCATTTTTTCAAGGATCGCCGGGGCCAGTTTGCTTTTGTCTGCATCGTCCAGATGTATGAATGCCGTGATCCGGGCCATACGGTTAGGGATATTCTTGATAGCTAGGCCGAGAATCCCGCAGCCTATAATGAACATTCCGAGGACATAAACCCAGCGCGCTCCGGCGGCGAAGAGCATGCAGGTGCAGACGCAAAACACAAGGGTTGCGGTCCCGAGGTCCACTTCAGCAGCAATCAAGCCGATAGGCAACCCGACAATGACCAGTGGATAAAGGAAGCCCTTGCGGAAGGTGTTCCGGTCATCCTTGAACCGTGCACACCATGCTGCCAAGAAGATCACTACTCCTATCCGCGCGGCTTCGCTGGGTTGCCCGAGGATAACATCTTTCCCCGGCAGCCCAACCCAGCGATGCGAACCATTAACCCCTTTGCCGATTTCCGGAATAAAGCAGCAAACGAGCGCGCCTGCGGAGATCCAGAAAATTGGCCAGGAAAACCGCTTCAGTTTTTTGTAGTCAAAATAGGTCAGGCCGGCCAGAGCGATTCCTCCCACCCCGCACCACAGGAACTGCCTGGGCAGCTTCCCCAGGGATGGCCCGGGAGTATCAGTAGAATCCGCAGTATCCGCCGCAAAGCCTACTGTGCTCATGAGCATCACGAAGCCCAGAGCTATGAGCAGAAAGACACTGACGAGCAAAAAGGTAGCGGAGCGGCGCGGCATGGCGGTATCAGCGTTAGCGCTTTACTGGCACTTTGAGGATCTGACCGACGCCGATACGGGCATTGTTTCCGATGCCATTGAGCTTCATGATCTCAGATGGCGTGCAGTTGTATTTGCGGGCGACATTGAAGACGGTGTCTCCCTTGGTGACTACGTGCGTGCGCTGGCCGGCTGGCTTAGAGGCCGGAGCAGGCTTGCCCGGGGCCGGTGTGGTCCGGACTTTTCCCACAGCGGGAGGAGGAGTGGGGTCCACTACATCGCGGTCTTTTTTTGCGGCACGGGCTGGGGAGTCCCCGGCATCAGCGTCGGCATCCTCATCGGTTTCAGCGGGCTTGCTGGTGATTGCTACGGGACCGGACGCCGCTTTAAGATCGTCCGGGATAACATCCAGCGGCATGTCGGGCACTGATTCCACAGGCGGCGGATTGGAGACCAGTTCGTTGGATATTGGAGAAGGCTCCAGCGGATCCGGATCAGTGGAAGCAATATCAGCCGGCCCGATGCGGCGGGGAGTGCTGGGGATAGTCAGGTTCACTCCTGGCGCGATGGTGCGGGCAATGTTTGCCGCTTCAAGGTCGGCAACGCTAACATTGTAGCGGGCGGCGATGAGTGGCAGGGTGTCGGTGGATTGGAAGACGTGGGTGCGCAATTCTTCACTGACTGGAAGTGTGGCCTTCGACTCATCTGACCCGGTCTGCGATGCCCCGGCTTGCTCGGCTGCTTTCCTGCTGCTGTCCTTACCCCAGACATTGAAAGCGACGAGACCGCCTATGGCGACGATATGGAGCACGAGCATAATGATAAAGGCCCGGGACATTTTGATATGGGGGACTTCCACCTCCCAGTCATCTTCGCCAGTGACGTTGGCTGGCAGAGTGGTGTCACCCCGGCGGGCGCCTATGAGAGTGCTCCAGAATCCTGGCTTGCGGCGGCGGCGGCGTGTATTCACGTTGGTCTTGAGGAATGGTATTTTCATATTGGTTGGATTTTAGTGTTGTTGGTCGGTGGCGATGGAAAGTTTGTGCACCAGCTCGGTAAAGACCCGGCCGCGGTGATCATAGCCGGTGAACTGGTCGAAGGAGGATGTCCCGGGGGCGAAGAGGATAGTCTGGCCCGGTTGAGCGGCTTCCAGCGCCGCCTTCACTGCAATATCGAGCGTGCCACAGGCACGGCAGGCGCTGGCTTTTCCCCATACTGTGGCCAGCGCCTCACTGATTTCGCCGATGGTGAAAACTGCGGTCGTTTTCTCCCTGACAAGCTCTGTGGCAGTTGAATAATCGAGGTGCTTGTCCTTCCCCCCAGCGATGAGGATGACCCGTGCGGGCATACCGCGCAGCGCACTTTCCATGGCGTGAATATTGGTCGCCTTGGAATCGTTGATAAACTCCCTCCCCCTGACAGTGCCGGCAAGCTGGCAACGGTGAGGCGGCGGGCTGTAGCTGATCAGGGCCGCGTGGATCGCACTGAGGGGAACCCCAATGGCCATGGCCGCCGCCGCCGCCGCCATGATGTTTTCGGCATTGTGCAGGCCCCGCAGCCCGGTCTCCCGCAGGGGTATGAGGACCTCTGCACCATGCATGATGCAGCCATTTTGAAATGAAAAATCAAAGCCTTCATGGTAGGCGCTGAAATATGTTCTGCGCGCCGCCAGCGTGGGATAGGTCTCCGCTCCATTGAGCACGGCGGTGTCCCCCTCTCTCTGGTTTTCAAAAATCCGCTGTTTGGCGGCACGGTAGGCATCGAGCGAGGGATGGCGGTCCAGATGGTCCGGGGCAAAATTCATCCAGACGGCGACAAGCGGGCGAAATGCCTCTATCAACTCCAGCTGGAAGCTGCTCATTTCTATCGTAAGCAGGTCCCATGGTTCATTGCGGAGAACAATCTCTGATACCGCAAGCCCATGATTACCACATGGGACTGTCCGGCGTCCTCCCGCATTGAGCATGGCGGCTATCAATTCTGTAGTCGTTGTTTTTCCGTTAGTTCCGGTGATGGCTATGTAGGGAATCACGGTGTTCCGGATGGCAAATTCGACTTCACTGATAGCAGGCACTCCATGGTCCAGCATGAGCCTAGCAAGGGGCCACGAGGGATCTATTCCCGGGCTGAACACCGCGAGATCAAACTCATGGCCGGCGCACAGAGCAGTGGTCCCGGTAAAGCAGGTAAAGCCCTCGCTGCGCAACCCGGCAGCACACGCTTCAGTTTTATCACCACTGCCAGAGTCCAGGACCGTGACCCGCGCTCCCAGCCGCATAGCCAACCGGGCCGCAGGCACGCCACTGGCGCCCATGCCGAGGATGGCAAAGTGCTGGCCGGTGTATATGGTGGAGGCGGGAATCATGATGGGCAATCCTAGCGCAGTTTTAGTGTGGCGAGTCCGAGGAGGGCACAGCAAACGCTGAGGATCCAGAAGCGCACGATGACCTGGCTTTCCTTCCAGCCTTTCAGCTCGAAGTGGTGGTGGATGGGGGCCATTCGGAAGAGCCGCCGGGGCTGTCCGTATAGCTTCCGGCTGAGCTTATACCAGAAGCGTTGCGCCATGACGGAGAGTGCCTCGACCACGAATACCCCGCCCACAAAGATGAGTGCCAACTCCTGCCTGCTGCAGATGGCGACCGCAGCGATACAGCCGCCGATGGCCATGCTGCCGGTGTCGCCCATGAAAACACGTGCAGGAAAGCAATTGAACCAGAGGAATCCAATCGCAGCTCCTGTCAGGGCCAAGCAGAGCGGCGTCAGTTCGCCCACCAGAGAGTCATGGGAGATATTCAAATATCCCGCGATGCCGGAGTGACCTGTGAAGTAACAGAAAAGAGCATAGGCCAGTGAGCAACTCACGGTGCAGCCGCTGGCCAGACCGTCGAGGCCGTCGGTGAAATTCACAGCGTTGGAGCAGCCTACAATGACGATGCAGAAGAAGACGACCGAGAACCATCCCATGTCCTTCACGTGAAAAATTTCCGGTTTGATGAAGGGGATTTGGAGGCCGTGGAAAAAGCTTTCATGGCCGGGCAGTCTATAAAGATAGAATCCAGCGGTCAGTCCAACCACTAGTTGCACAATGATCTTTCCGGACTCGCTCACGCCCTGCGAATTCTGCTTACTCACTTTCAGAAAATCATCGACAAAACCCAACGCGCCGAGAGCTAGGGTAACATAGAGCACAACCCATACGAGCGGGTTGTCGAGAGGGCAGCAAACGAGGGTCGCGGTGACCAGCGTGAAGAGGATGAGGACTCCGCCCATGGTGGGCGTGCCCGCCTTCTTCCCGTGCAGTTCAAAAAGCTTATGCACTTCTGCCTCAGTGCGGACAGGCTGTCCCATTTTCATGGAGATGAGCTTGCGGATGACGCGACTGCCGAAAAGAAGGGACAGGACAAAAGCAAGCAAGCAGGCCACGATAGCCCTGAACGTCTGGTATTGAAAGACGTTGGATAGCTTGCTAATGAAGCTTGTGGAGCCGGGCTGATTCAGGACTGTATAGAGCCAGTAGAGCATAATGTATCAAAGGTTGTCCGCGACTTTTTCCATGGCGGCACTGCGGCTGCCTTTGAGCAGAATGAGATCTGACGGGGTGGCGAAACCACGCAGCCATGCCGCACAGGAATGATGGTCAGGAAAGTCATGGACGTTTTGGTGGGAGCCGCCGGCAGCGACATAGCCCTCTGCGATCAGCGGAGCATCACCGTCCCGCACGATGGCTAGAGTGCAGCCCCGCTCATGGGTCTGGCGGCCCAGCTCGCGGTGAGCATCTGCGGAATGTTCTCCCAGCTCGCCCATGCGGCCGAGGACGGCGATCCTTTTGCCTTCGCAGGGAAAAGTCAGCAGCGTGTCGAGGGCCGCCCGCATGGAGTCGGGATTGGCATTGTAACTGTCATCTATGATCGTCAGCCCCGCCGCATGGCGCATCTGGAGACGGCCCTTGTTCAGCCTCGCAGAGGCCAGACCGTCCGCTATTTCCTCGCCCCGCAGGCCTAGGTGAAAGGCGGCTGCGGCGGCTAGTGCTGCATTGGCAGCCATGTGAATGCCGGGAACGGGCAGCGCCACAGGCGTAGCTGAACCGTCAGGCAGATGCAGCACAAACCGGCTGCCCTGCGGGCCAGTGGTGAGGCCGGTGAGCCTAATGTCTCCGGCATCGATTCCGGCGGTCAGCACCTGAGCGCTGCAACGCTGTGCAATCCGGGGAGTGTAGTCATCTCCGGCATTCAACACCACACACCCTCCGCCACCCACGGCCTCAGCCAACATCCCTTTTTCGAGCGCGATGGCCTCGCGGCTGCCCATGTGTTCGATGTGCGCCGTTCCTATGTTAGTGATGATGGCGGCATCCGGTGCCGCGATGGCCGCCAAGGGAGCAATTTCCCCCGGGTGATTCATCCCCATTTCCACGACTGCGACGGCATGTTCCGGACCTGTCGCGAGCATTGTCAGGGGACACCCGATATGGTTATTGAGGTTGCCGCGGGTGGCGTTCACGCTCCATCGCTGTGCGAGTATAGCGGAGGTCAAATCTTTAGTTGAGGTCTTGCCGTTACTTCCAGTAAGGCCTATCACTAGGCCGCTCCAGGCTTTGCGCCATGCGGTGGCCAGTTGCTGTAGGCCTGCCAGCGTGTCCCGCACTTTGATGATGCTGACGTTTTCCGGCCATGGTCCGTCGTTGCTCACCATGAGGGCTGCGGCCCCGGCTGCCGCAGCATGATCCAAGAAATCATGCCCAGCAAACCGCTCGCCTCTCAGCGCGACAAAGAGCGATCCTGGCACGATGTTGCGCGTGTCCGTGCCGACGATGCCTGAGGGCAGGGTCCGGCCCGGCTGCAACAGGCCGCCGCCGCTCCATTCCGCCAGCGTCTCCGGGGATACCGCTTTCACTGGTAATCTCCTTTCTCAGGGGGACGATAATTCCGCAGGATGCTGCCCGCCACCGCCACGTCATCAAACGGCTGGGTGCCAGTGGCGAAAATCTGTCCTTGCTCGTGTCCCTTGCCAGCGATGAGCACGATGTCGCCCTCGCCCGCTGCGGAGATGGCGCGCTCAATCGCGGCTCGCCGGTCAGGTATGATTTCATGGCTCGTCCCTCTCAATCCCGCCTTTATATCATGGAGAATGGCCATGGGGTCTTCGCTGCGGGGATTATCACTTGTCAGGATGGACCACGTGCTCAGCGCTTCACTCACGGCTCCCATGAGCGGGCGCTTGGTTTTGTCGCGGTCACCGCCGCACCCGAAGACTGTAATGATGCGTCGAGGTTGAAGATCACGCAGGGTCTTCAGGGCATTTTCCAGCGCATCCGGAGTATGAGCGTAGTCCACGAAAACACGAAACTGCTTCTGTCCGGTGATCGCTTGCATACGACCCGGCACCTGGGGTAGGCTGGCTAGGTTGGTTAGGGTTTCCCGCAGGTTATAGCCGAGAGCCCAGAGAGTGGAAATGGCCGCCAGCGCGTTATAGACATTGAAGCGGCCTATCAGCGGCAGCCGGACAAGGTAAGAGCGGCCCCTTGCCTCCAGCGTGAACTGCGTGCCCTTCACGCCGGCACGGAGGTCTCCCGCACGGAAATCGCATTGCAGGCCCATGCCATACTTCACGATCTTGAGCTTGTCCCCGTACATCTTGATGAGCCTCCGCCCATAAGTGTCCTCTGCATTCACCACCATGGATGGCTTCTTGCTGCCGCCCTGGAGGGTCAGGTGCTCAAAAAATGCCGCCTTTGCCATGAAGTAATTTTCCATGGTGCCGTGATAGTCCAGATGATCCTGGGTCAGATTAGTGAAGACGGCCGCGTCAAACCGGATCCCGTGGACCCGGTGTTGCTGCAGGGCGTGACTGCTGACTTCCATGGCTGCCCCGCGGCACCCGTTGGCCTTCATTTCTGAGAGCAGACGCTGCACCGTTATCCAGTCGGGCGTCGTGTGGGAGGATGGCTGCGGCCCCAGACCGGTGTCATACTGCACTGTGCCGATGAGTCCGCACCGTCCGCTGGCCGCTGCTATCAGGTATTGGATGATGAATGCAGTGGTCGTTTTTCCGTTAGTTCCGGTTATGCCAGCGACTTGGAGTGCGTCCGACGGCTCACCATAAAAAGTATCCGCCGCTTCTGCGATGGCTTTGCGGCTGTCCGGCACCGTCAGCCATGTCTGCCGGTGCAGCTGCGGCACGTCATCTTCAGCTAAAATAGCCGCCGCTCCATTCGCGCGGGCTGTCCCTATGAAATCATGTCCATCCACCTTCTCTCCGCGGATGGCGGCGAAAAGGGTGCCCTCCTTTACTTCACGCGAGTCAACAGTGAGCCCGGTGATCTCATGGTCGAGATCACCAAAGGTGCTCACACGGCCGATTCCTTCTATGATGGTTTTGAGATTCATTTTTTAACAGGGGTTTTTTCGCTGGCAGCAAACATTGGGGCCACGCGGTAGTAGTTCATGGCGGCTTCGGCCATTCTTTTGAAAATAGGGCCGGCGGTCTTGCCTCCGTAACGCATTTCAGCAGCCAGTTGCGGCTCATCAACGATGACTATGCCGGCGAGTTCAGGCCCATCGTGAGAACTGAGGTATCCCAGAAAGGAACAATTCTGCTTTTGCGGGTTGTAGCTGAGTATTTTTCTTCCCTTCGCATCAAGGCGGGGCAGGCCGGTTTTGGGGTTGATCACGGCGTCCACTTTGTTGGCAGTACCTGTCTTTCCGCTGATTTCGAAAAGGTTACTCCGGGCTGGCTTTCCAGTGCCGGATTCCACCACTTTCAGCATCATTTTTTTGAGGGCCGCACAGGCTGCTGCGGTCGCCACGCGCCTTCCCGGGTCTTGCTCCACTTGTTCGAGAACATGTCCCCGGGCATCCGTCCAACTGTCTCTCACAGCCAGCGGCCGGTAAATGCCATCATTCAGAATGGCGCCCAGCACTGCGCACATTTGGGCCGGTGTGGCCATCACTTTGTAACCATAGGCAACCCGGGACATGTCAGAAAGACTCATCCGGGCAGGGAAATTGCCATACCGCTCCGCAGGCAATTCGATCCCTGATTTCTGCCAGAATCCGAACTCCTTGAAAGCATTGAAGAAAGCATCCTTTCCAACCCTGCGGGCTACGAAAAAGGATCCTATATTGCTGGAATCCACGAAGATGTCCTCCACGGTTGCTTCACCGTCTGCATCGGTATGAGCATCGTAAATCGTGGCGACTTGCCTGTTAGGATCAACCCAGGAACGGGTTTGCCCGATGGTGAAGGGGGTTGTTGTCGTGACGGCGTTTTTACTTAGTCCGGTCGCGATAGTCGCCAGCTTGATGATAGAACCTGGCTCATAGAGAAACTGGAGCGCGTAATTGATGAAAGGGTCCCCTTTGTCCTGACCAGTGAAGTCCTTCCGGACGACCGCCCGGAGAGCCATGGTCCTAGGCTCGAAGAAGACGGCGATCACCTGCCGGCAATGCATATCATAGGCGCTTGTGCCCCCGTCAGCCGGGGTTTTCTCCTCAAGCACACTCTGGAGCACGTTCACAAGCCCGGGATCGATAGTCGTGCGTAGATTCTTCCCATCCACAGAATCTTCAAATTCGCCACGATAGAACGGGACTTCATTGGCCGAGCCATCGACTTCAATGGCTCGGAAACCCGGCTTGCCTGACAATTCCTTGTCGAATTGCTTTTCGGCACCATTGATTCCTGAGGGCTTGGTGTCATGTTTGTCATCCTTGTAGCCATGCCGCCCGGTGAACCATCCCACATCCGTTCCCTGAGGGTATTTCCGGGTGTAAGCGGCACGGAGCACCACTGCTCCGGCCCGTTCGAGCCGCTCGCGATACCTGCCCAGCTCGGACTTGATAATGGCCTCGCGGATGGCGATGCCGGTATTCACGGGCACCTCGCGTTGCAGTATGATTTCACCAGAGGGCTTATCCTCACGGATGGACGGCAATAGTTTTTTCTCAATCTCAGCGGCACTGTCATCAATGAACGGGTCAAGTAATGAAGCCATTCTCTGCACATAGCGGAGCCTGATTTCATTGCGATCCCACGCCTGCAAAATTTCCTTTGCTGTGGTTTTGTCTCCTTCTGACTGTGCCAGGGCCTCGGCCAACGCGCCGCTGTAACGCAAAAATCCTGTATCAAAAGCCACCTGCTGCACAGGAACATCCTCCGCCAAGACCTGGCCGCGGCAATCATACAGGGTTCCCCTGTGGGCAGCGAGTTCAACACGGGTGGTATGCTTTCTTTGCGCCTCCGCGGCATAGAATTCATGGCGGTCCATCTGTAGATAGGTCAGGCGCCAGCTCAGCAGGCTGA
>JAYVJI010000179.1:0-2734 GCA_043769435.1 Verrucomicrobiota bacterium | reverse complement strand
CCACCTCTGGCCCGCTGTGGTGTTTCGCCACCGCCGGACGCAGCGGCCCCGACGTGATCTTCTCCGCCAGCAGCCCCGCCACAGCCTCCGGGTCTATCTCACGGGGATGGCTCAGCCACTTCCCTAGGGCCTTCAATTGCGGCTTCGCTTCCTCGTAAAACGCTTCACTCCCCCAGCCGTCCGCTTTTGGGTCTTGAAAAGCCCGATACTCCTCCGCCAGCGGCTGGGTCCCCTTATCCGCTGCCGGAATACTCACGCCCGGCCCCGGCGGCCCAGGCTCGGCTGAGACCACTCCCACTGTGGCCACTGTGGCCATAAGCATGAAATTTCGTAAAAAAGTACTGGTCATTTTGGACAGAATGTTCTATGCATTTACATTAATGGGGAGATTCATCCCCATAATTCGCTGCTCCGTCAATACTTTACCCACTCAAAATGAAGAATTCAGCACTTACTATTTTATGCTTCGCTGGTGCACTGTGCACGGTGAAGGCCAATCCTGTCGTTTACCTTCCCTTTGGCACCAACGCCGGCGGCGCTCTTGATGGCACTTGGAATGCCTATCAGCAGGACGGCGTGAGCCGCACCTTCGATGGTTCCCGCAACTTCGCAGGCTTGCAGACCTTCCAGCCCACCTATGGCACGGCTGTCCTCCCGCCGGGACAGCTTTTTGGCCCAAACACGACTGGTAACCTTGTCGCGATCACCTCCGCTGCGGAAAACGCGGCCATGACTCAGATCTCTAACGGAACGCGTCACATCGGCCTTACTGACTCCACGTCTGTGAGCACCATTGACAGCTATAACTACGCAGCGCTGGGCACTTTCGAGACCGGCGGCGGCGGCGCGGCCCTGGCTTCTGGCGGGGGCGATCCCGGGTTCCGCTGGGTCACCGGGGAGTCCACCGCCTACAAGGCATGGAACAGCGGAGAACCGAATGACTTCAACGCCGTCGAAGATTCCGCAGACCTCAATGACGCCGGGATTTGGAATGATATCACTTCCGGTTCCACCCTAGCAGGTCAACTTGATGACAATCAAAAAGGTGGCATTATCGAGTATCGGGTAAACGTCCCCGCGAGTATCATCACCACCATTGATGCATGGAAAGGCACAATGTATAAGTCCGGATCCACACAAATCACCAACCTTGCGGCAGCCGATGCCTTGATTGGCGGTTCTGACCTCACGGGTTCCGCCACCGCCTACTACACCCACATGAACGTCACTGAAAACGGTGGTGAAGGATTCTTTAGCGGAGATGTCGGAGTTTTCGGGACCAACGGCGGTGATTCTGATGACTACGCGTTTCAAGGCATTGGAAAGCTGGTGATCGACAGCACCGGTTCCTACCAGTTCCGCACCACCAGTGATGATGGTGCCCGGCTTCGTATCGACCTGAATTTCGATGCTGATTTTCTTGATCCCGGCGAACTGGTCATCAGCGATGATGCCCTCCAAGGCCAGAGCAACCAGGTCAATAGCCTGCTACTCACCTTGGACCCGGGCCTCTACAATATTGAGTATACTTGGTTTGAACGCGGCGGTGGAGCCGGTGGTGAACTCTCCGCCTCCAAGGACGGCGGGGCTTTCATCATTCTAGGCAACGACGAGGGAGGCGGGCTTAACGTAGTCCAAATCCCGGAACCGGCCACTGCGCTTCTGGGAGCGGCAGGCCTGCTGGCATTCATTCGCCGCCGCCGGGCATAATCGCCGGAAAAGTTTAGCCAGCCGCGCTCCGCAAGGGGCGCGGCTTTTTTATGCCCCTCCCACGGAGGACCGCGCGGACCGCGCGGACCGCGAGGACCGCGAGGACCGCCCACTTGCAGATAAGCTCTGGCGACAGGCCGTGGCGAACGCGCATCACTGGCTTAATCGCCTCAGCCAAAAGCCAAGCTTTACATGGACATGGCCCGAACTCCAAGCTATACTAGGGCGATTCCGAATTCCCGCCCCACAGCTCCAGCCCACCCACCCCGCCCGCCCGACCGCATGATCAACTTCACTCCAGCCGAACCGTGTGCCAAGCGAGTTCCATTGAAGAGCCCGGTGCGAGAAAACCGCACGCCGGGATCTGTGAGGGGGCGACTGCGCAACCAAGCGTTCCTGCCTCGATACACCCTCGGCGACCACCCCTCCGCCATCAACGGCATCAACTGCTACCGCTTTTCCACCAAACCCATAGCCCGCGAACTCTCCGCCACCGGCAACTCCCACGAAAGCGGCTGGTACTACTACGGGCACCGCTACTACGACCCATCAACGGCCGCTGGCCAAATCGCGACCCCCACCGGCGAGCGCGGTGGATTGAACCTCTATGGCTTTTGTCACAATCAGCCGTCTAGATGGATTGATTTTCTTGGGCGTGAACCGCAAGGTATAGATGCTGGCATATATGACCCAGACCCAGTAAGCGGAGGATCTATGCCTGAGCACGCAAATATATACTCAAACCCGATACCGGCTAAAAACAAAGAAGAAATATTGACGGGAATTGAAGGGTTGATGGATAAGAATGGCGGGTGTTGCCTCAGCACATTAAACATTCAGACCCACGGCGGCAGTGGCATTGGTGGAATTGTCTCTAAGAATGGAACACAAGATTGGAAAGATGATGAATGGCTAGGTAACGCGCAGCAAGGTGAGGAATTGGGTAAATCCCTCAAATCTTTTTTCTTTTTTGTGCAATCCTTGGCAAATAAATTTACGCGGTTGCCAAGCATGCGCACAAAAT
>JAYVJI010000178.1:0-1939 GCA_043769435.1 Verrucomicrobiota bacterium | reverse complement strand
GCTGGGCTCAGCGCCGCCCCCGCCCGCTATGATCCAGACTTTCATTGCGGGCGTAACTACCACCGTCAGGCAATCCGCAGCCACCCTCGCCAGCGGATGGGCCGGCACCTCCGCGCCAGGCGGATTCCGGCTCTCGTCTCCAGGCGTGGGCATCCGGACCATTGAGTCAGATCCGGTGGACCTCTCCACCATTGGCGCAGTGAATTTTTCCATCCGGCTGTATTGTTTTGAAACCAGCGCCACCTCCAACTTCGAACCGGCTGACGAGGTCAGCGCGAAACTAATCCTGACCGATAACGCCAATGTCGTCACGGAAGTTTCTCTGCTCAATGGCATCATCGACGCCAACAATGACGGCAAACTTAATGAGGAGGAGTTCAATCCCGATCTTTTGCCTATAGCAGCCGGTGTGTTTCTGGCTCCTGTTTTGACTGCCCCCATCCCAGCCAATATCAAATCACTGCGCCTAGCCGTCAGCGGGTTGACGGATTCCACTACGGAGGTCATGAGCTTCGGTGGAGCCTTGGTGAGCGACTTTGACCCTGAACTCGATGCGGACCAAGACGGCGAAACAAACGCCGCCGAAATTTTTGCCGGCACCGAGCCCACCAATCCAGCCAGCGTCTTCGCAGCAGAGTCGCGGGGACTCAGTCTCAATGCCACGGGAGAGACCATCTACACCTTCAGAATGAACAACATCCCCGGCCGGCGTTACGCGGCAGAGGAGACCGATGACCTTCTCTACTACTCGCATCTGGGCAGCGTGGTGTTGGCCGCTGCCGGAGGAGATGTCACCGTCAACTTGGGCGCCGTTCCCGGCACGCGGTTTCTCCTGCGCCTCCGTCCTATCCCCTGACCCTGAGGCACGGGGCGCACTTCAGGTGCGCGCTCCGCTTACGGGTGTGACCGCGCCGTGATGTAGCGGAACACGGCCATCTTGGCTGTGGCGGCTCGCGGTCACCTCGACCGCGATGAGAAGCGGTCAAGATGACCGCTGCCCAACACAGGCGAGACGCATTGTGTTCCTCTCACCTTTTAAGAACATCGCGGCGCGGTCACCCCCCGCTTACCATTTCGCGGCCTGCCTCAGGCGAGGATCCCCCGGATGACTTTGCTGGGTTTAGTGATGTTAGTGAGTCGGTGATGGGCTCCCTGATGCGGGTAGGTCAGGCGAGTGTGTTCCATGCCCAGCAGATGGAGCATCGTCGCGTGGAAATCATTGATGCTGACGGGATCGACAATGGATTTGTAGCCGATAGTATCAGTCTCGCCAAAGGTCAGGCCGGGCTTCACGCCGCCGCCTGCCATCCACCATGTGAAAGCGTTAGGATTGTGATCGCGTCCGGTCAGGGTCATGGTGACGCCGTTGCGGTTTTCGCGCATGGAGGTACGTCCGAACTCACCGCCCCATACGACGAGAGTGTCCTCTAACATACCTCTTTGTTTGAGGTCCTTCACCAGAGCCGCCATGGGCCGGTCGATTTGTTCACAGCGTCCTATGAAGCCACGGTTGAGGGCTTCATCAGCCGCCGCGCCGTGGGAGTCCCAGCCCCAGTGGAAGAGCTGAATGAAGCGCACCCCGGACTCAGCGAGGCGACGGGCAAGCAGGCAGTTATTGGCAAATGATTCCTTGCCGGGCTCGGTGCCGTACAGCTGGTGGATGTGCGCGGGTTCGCTGGTGATGTCCATCACTTCAGGCACTTCTGTCTGCATGCGGTAGGCCATTTCGTATTGGGAAATACGTGTTAGGGTCGCGGGGTCTCCGGTTCTGGAATGCGCGTGGGAATTCAGGTCGGCTAGGGCATCAAGCGCGAGCCGGCGCAGTTCGCGGGTGGTGCTTTTCGGGTTGTCGACATTCAGGACGGGACTGCCGGCACTGCGGCATTGCACGCCCTGGTAAACGCCAGGAAGAAATCCATTTCCCCAGAGCGATTTGCCG
>JAYVJI010000177.1:0-2321 GCA_043769435.1 Verrucomicrobiota bacterium | reverse complement strand
CAGCGTTTCCATTTGAGGCAAGACGCCCAGACGTTCCAGGCTGTACCAGCAGTAGGGCATGAGGCTCTCGCCGATGTGATAGCGGGGATGGCGGCTTTTTTCCACGATGTTGACGGTCCAGCCCTGACGGGCCAGCAGGGCGGCAGTGGTGGCTCCGGCAGGTCCTCCGCCGACGACGAGGACATCTGAATGGTGGTCTTGGTGCATGGTTGGTGGATTACCTGGGACTGAAATTGATACGCTCCCTTTTCTTCCAAAGAGTCAATATTTTGCAGAAAATCGCAGGCCCGGCCACGGAGTCAGGGACGGAGTATCAGGGTGTCCTCCGGCCTTGAGGCCAGATGCACCGCTGTTCCATTTTGCCGCAGGATTTGTGGATTGGGCTCGCTGGCCCGGAATTGCGTGCCTCCCGCCGAGCGGACAGTGTATTGAGCAGCCTCGCCCAGATAAATCCCCTCCGTTATCTGGCCGGTGAAGTTATTTCTCGGTTCTGGATGATTCACGAAAATCAGGGACTCCGGGCGGATGCAGAGTTGCACGGCCTCCCCGGCAGCGGGCTCCCATGAAGGATCGGTCACTCGGCCCCAGTATTCCCCGTGTTCGCTCTTGATGCTGCTGAGGCCGTCCCGGCTGGTCTGGCCAGCAAAGGTGCCGGGCAGGAAATTTGCCTCGCCGATGAAAACGGCCACGCTGGCGCTGACAGGTTCCTTATAAATCTGGCGCGGCGTGCCCACTTGGCCGAGGACTCCTTTTTCCATAATGGCCATGCGGTCGGCCAGATGCAGTGCCTCCTTCTGGTCATGGGTGACGTAGATCGCCGTCAGCCCGTGCTCTTTGCAGATCCTGCGGATTTCACCGCGCATTTCTAGGCGGAGCTTGGTGTCGAGATTGGAAAGAGGCTCGTCCAGCAGCAGGCAGTCCGGGCGCACTGCCAAGCTCCGGGCCAGAGCGACGCGCTGTTGCTGTCCGCCGGAGAGTTGATTGATGCGTCGGTCCTTGAGGTCCTCCATTTGCACCAGCGCGAGGGATTCGGCCACCCTCGTGTTGATGTCGGGCCGGGACATCTGGCGTTCCTCAAGGCCAAAGGCGATGTTTTCGCCCACTGTGAGATGGGGCCAGAGGGCATAGCTCTGGAACATCATGGCGGTATTGCGTTTGTGCGCGGGAACCCCTGTCATGTCCCGGGCTCCAAACAAAATGTGCCCGCTGTCCTGCTGATAGAACCCTGCGATGTGCCGCAGCAAGGTTGTTTTTCCGCAGCCGCTGGGCCCGAGCAGGAAAAACATTTCACCGGCCGCGATGCGTAGGTCGATGTCCCGTAAAACCGGGGTGGCTCCAAAGGATTTGCTGAGGTGACGGATTTCGATAGCGACCATGCAGGCGTTGGTGGGTAAGTCTCTCAGAGAACGATGCCTGCGCCGGATTGCAAGCTCCATTCCAGAAACCAAGCGCCGGATCAGGCGAACGATGCACCCGGATACACTGGCAAATCTTTATGGTGCCTCGAGTTTGGGTCCGACTGTCAGCCGACGGAGTAGCCTGCGAATTCCATGTTTTCAATCACCTCGCGCACGATGACATCTGCGCGGATGCCCTCAGCCTCGCCTTCGAAGGAGAGGATCATGCGGTGCCGGAGCGCTGCCACTGCCACTGCATTCACGTCATCTTTGCTGACGTGGAAGCGGCCCCGGAGCAAGGCCCGGGCTCGGGAAGCAGCTAGGATGGTCTGGGCGCCCCGCGGGCTGGAGCCGTGCCGGATGTAGTTCTTCACGCTCTGTGGGGAGTTGGGTTCGGTCGGGTGCGTGTGGCGCACTATTTTCACCAGGTAGTCCTGAATTTCCCGGGCGATGGGCACTTGCCTCAGGGTCTGGCCCATACTGATAATGTCCTCGCCGGTAGCCACCGGGTTGATTTCCACAGAGTGGCTCGATCCAGTCCGGTTGAGGATTTCGACAAATTCGTCATGGTTGGGCAGCTCCACGTAGAGCTTAAAGAAAAAGCGGTCCAGCTGTGCTTCCGGCAGCGGATAGGTGCCTTCATTCTCGATGGGATTTTGTGTGGCTAACACAAAGAAAGGCTGGGGCAAACGATGCGTGTGGTTGGCCACAGTCACGGTTTTTTCCTGCATGGTTTCCAGAAGCGCGGACTGGGTCTTGGGGGTAGCGCGGTTGATTTCATCCGCGAGCAGGATGTTACAGAAGACCGGGCCGGGCTGATAATCGAACACTTTGACGCCGCCTTTATCTACGAGTATCTGGGTGCCGACGATGTCTGCAGGCAACAGATCGGGGGTGAACTGGATACGCTGAAATTTCAGGTGC
>JAYVJI010000176.1:0-5633 GCA_043769435.1 Verrucomicrobiota bacterium | reverse complement strand
CGTGCCCATGCGCGATCGAATTCCCGCTCCGGCGTCAAGTTCGATCGCGGCTCCAGCGCATAACGTTGCTCCGCCTCCAGCGCATCGAATTCCACCATCGCCGCGCCGCCGCCACGCTTTTGTGCACAGCCATGCCTATGCACTTCCGCCGCGTGATTTTTCAGCCCGGTCAGTAAAAAACTCCGCAACTTCCCGCGCTCCGCCGTCACCGATTTCAAACCATCCCGTGCGAGCAGGGACGCAAAAAATCCCTGCGTCAAATCCTCTGCCTCTTCCGCCGAAACCGTCAGCCTCCGGGCATAACAATACAGAGGAAACCAATAGTCGCGGCACAGCAGAGCCAGCGCCGCCGGGTCATCCCCTTGCACGCTCATTACCAGACTCCAACGGGTCTGGGGAAAGGAGACTGCTGCATGTTGTCTGTCTTCCATAAGCGAGGGCCACGTGCCTCGTTATGCTCTTTTTATCAAGCCCTTATCTTATGCACGTAGTGACAGTGACGGTGACGTTTGGCCCGCGCTCTATCAGCCAAAGTCAAGATTTAGCGGGCGGGTTTGGCAGCAGGTTTGGCAGCGGGTTAGCCGGAGGCAAAATCCGCGCCACATTGTGGTGGCTGAAGGTGGTGGCTCGAGACGGATTCGAACCGCCGACACGAGGATTTTCAATCCTCTGCTCTACCGACTGAGCTATCGAGCCAAAACTTCACCAGAGACAAGCGTGTTGAGCATTGTGCGCTGTGGTGTGCATCTGGGTTAGACAGGGACTGCGGCCGGGGCAAGTGGATTTCTTGCCAAATATATGAAATTGACAGGAGGGCTGATCCATCGGCGGGGATTGAGTCGTGGGAGATTGCAGTTGATGACGGATGACGGGCGGGTGGGTTTTCCTTTTGCGGTGCGCGCAAGGCGGGGGAATGGCAGCGGATATGGATGGACTGCGGAAGCGAATTATTTTTACAGCCGGGCTGAGTTCGATCTCTGCCGGGATGGTCTGGCTGCTGGTATCGGTGCGGCCTGCGGACAGGGCTCCGGTGGTGGCAGGTGGTGCGGAGTTGCCGCCCGTGCTTAGGATTCGCGCTCAGGATGTGGAGTATCTCACCGCGCTGGATGACAACCTGGCCCGGGTGGTGGAGCAGGTGATGCCGGGGGTGGTGAAGGTGTATGGCAAGCGGGAGAGTCCAGAGGGAAAAGAGGTGCTGCTCCCGGATGGGAAGCGACAACGTCGGCTGACGGCGGAGGATGTGGTGGGCTCCGGGGTCATCGTGCGGAGTGATGGCTACGTCGTAACGAACTGGCACGTGGTGGAAAATGTTTCGCCACTGAAGGTCGCGATGCACGCTGGTGCGATGGAGCGGGAGGCCAGTCTGATCAGTCAGGATGAGGCGATGGATTTGGCGGTATTGAAGATAAAACCGCTGCGGGAGGCGGAGACCTTTCCGGCTCTGCCTATGGGTGACAGTGACACGGCTCGGAGTGGTCATCTAGTGATGGCGATAGGGAATCCATTCAACCTGAGCGACAGTATCACGCATGGAATGATAGGACACCGCGACCGGCGGTTGTCCGACAGTGTGACGAATTATCTGCAAACGAGTTGTGTGATAAATCCCGGCAACAGTGGAGGGCCGCTCATCAGCATGAGGGGCGAGGTGATCGGGATCATCACGCGCAAGATTTTCGGGACCGAGGAGCGGGGCGCGGGTGAGGGGTACGGGCTGGCGATCCCCAGCAATGATGTGCGGGATGCATTGGACCGGATGATCGGCGGGAACCGGCCCCGCCCGTATACGGGGATCAGTGTGATGGACTGGCCGGAGCGGTATTACCAGAATGCGGCCATCCCCAAAGCGGCAGTGATCAATGGACTGGAGGCGCGCTCGCCAGGATTGAAGGCCGGGCTGCAAAAGGGTGACGTGTTGACTGCGGTCAATGGCCAGCTGGTGACGGGAGCGGCAGAGTTCCGGCGCTTGCTGCGCACGCTGGAGGTAGGGAAGGAAGCCAGCCTGATGGTAACGCGGGCAAGGCCGGACAAGGGAACCGGAGAATTGACCCTAACAGTAACGCCTGAGGATTTTAAGGTGGCGCTGCCTTCCCGTGGCGGAGTGCCCCGGGTCGTGCGGGGGCTCACGGTGCGCACGCTGTCACCGGGTGAGCTTTCCGGGTTGCGCATCATGGACGGCATGGGGCTGCGTGTGGACTCAGTGGCTCCGGACTCACCGCTGCGGCGGGTGATCGAGGCAGGAGCGGTCATCCTGAATGCCGGAGAACAACTGCCCGGAGAGCAGGCACCGGGAGAACTGGAGCCGGTGGAGTCCCCGGAAAAACTGGATGAAATCCTAACAAAATACGCCGGGACCGGGGGGTGCTTGTCGCTGGCGGGGAAGGCAGGGGAAAACGAATTCGTCTTTTTCCCGGCCTTCGAAAACTAGCGCCCGAGGTCAGTGTTCAGAGGTCAGCGGTCACACTCGCCCATGACGAAGTCTAGGGAGCCAAGGATGGCGGGGACGTCGCTGAGCATGGTGCCGACGAGGATGTCCGGGACAACGCTGAGGTTCACGAAGGAGGGGCTGCGGATCTTCAGGCGGTAGGGGACTCCTCCACCCTTGCTGCAAATATAGAAGCCCAGTTCGCCCTTGGGATTTTCATGTCCAAAGTAGACCTCACCGGCTGGAGCGTCGATTCCTTGAGTGGCGACGATGAAGTGGTGAATGAGTTCCTCCATCTTCATGAGAACGCCTTCCTTTTTGGGCAGGAGTCCTTTGGCCTCGGCTACATTGATGGGGCCGTCCGGCATGGACTTTACGAGTTGCTTCAGTATACGCAGGCTCTGGCGCAGTTCCTCCAAGCGGACCAGGTAGCGGTCATAGCAATCACCGACACTACCTAGCGGAATATCGAAATCGTATTGCTCGTATCCCAAGTAGGGATGGGCCTTGCGGAGGTCATAGTCCACGCCGGTGGCGCGGAGGTTGGGGCCGGTAATGCCGAAGCTGATGGCTTGCTTTTGGGTGATGACGCCGAGGTCTCTGGTCCGGTCGAGGAAGATTTTATTGCGGGTCAGGAGCTGGTCGATTTCGTCGATCTGAGCGGGGAATTCATCGAGAAATTTATTGAGCAGGCGCATGAACTCCGGAGAGGTGTCCCGGGTCTGCCCGCCCACGCGGGTGTAGCTGGTGGTGAAGCGGGCTCCTGTTAGGTGCTCGCAAAGGTTGTAGATTTTCTCGCGCTCGGCGAAGGTGTAGAGGAACACCGTCATGGCGCCGCAGTCCATGGCGAAGACCCCCACCCCCAGCAGGTGTGAGGAAATCCGGGCCAGCTCGCAACAGAGGACGCGGAGGGCTTGACCGCGGGGAGGAAGGGTCCAGCCCATCAGTTTTTCCACCGCACAGGCATAGGCCACGTTGTTTGCCAGAGGGGCGAGGTAGTCCAGCCGGTCCGTGTAGGGCACGAACTGGTTGTAGTGCATATTCTCGGCTATCTTCTCATCACCGCGGTGCAGGTAGCCGATGTCCGGGGTGGCCTTCGTGATGATCTCGCCATCCATCTCCAGAATGAGGCGGAGCACACCATGCGTCGCCGGATGAGAGGGGCCCATATTGAGCACGAGCTTCTCGCCGATCATATCGGTCGTGGTCTGCTGGTATTCCTCCAACTGAGCCGCTGCGCGGGCGGCTGTGTCCGGAGTCTCTATTTCGCGCACCGTGGTACTCATATCGTGGTCCTGTGGGATGAAAATGGGTGGGATTGGATATGTGATGATTATGGGCGGAGTCCAGCGCGGCAAGGGGTTTGTGAAATTTTTCACAAGCGCAGGGTAACAGTGATGGGCTGAGCGCGGTCGCCGTCGCTTTGTGAGTCGCAGCGGTTGCAATGCGGAGTAGCGGGCGTGACGTCCAGATGATGCCCGATGCCCCGAAAGAGAAGCCTGCGCCCAGCACGCCGCCAAAGCGCGGACGCTGGCGGCGGCGCTTGGGGCTTTGCTTTGCCGGGCTGGCGGGCGTTCTGGGGACGGGATGGGTTTTGCGGGTGCCGCTGGTAAATTGGATGCTGTCCAGGGTCCCGGGAGCATTCAGTATCAGTGTGGAAAAGATCGACCCCGCAGCGGGAAAACTGATGCTTTCCGGGGTGACTGTGAAGCACCGCCCTAGTGGCGAGCGCCTCGCGCAGGTGGCGTCGGTCTTGGCGGAAAGTCCATGGTCGGAACTGCGGCAGGGTAGGCTGGGAAAGCTCACGCTGTCCGGGGCGGCGGTGATCTGGCGTGATGAATGGCTGCCGGTGACCCCTCCTCCCACCTCCGCAGGCCCAGCCGCCACTCCGATGATTTCATGGAAGAGTGCGGAGGTGCTCGACTCTGCTTTTGCCTACTATGAAACCGGGGCCAAAGTCCCGCGCTACGCGGCAGCAAAGCTCGCAGGCAAGGGTGCGGCTTTCGCGCTTTATAACGACTTCACAGTTGAGGCAGAAGATCAAAAATTATCTGCGGAAGGGGTGCGGATGCACGAGATCCAAGGCGGAGTGGTCATCGGGATTGATGCGCCGGCGGCCACCGGGGTGCTGACTTCCGCGCATGATGTGAATTGTTATACGCTGCGCGAGTTGCATGTGCAGGCACCGGAATTCCGCATCACGGTCACGCCCCTAGCCGCGGATGCGGATGCGGATGCGGATGCGGAAGTGGCCAGCCCGGCGGTCCGGAATCCCTTCGACGGGCGGCCCGTTTCCTTTGACCTGAAAAAGGTGTCCAGCGATCCCGGGATGCTAACCTTTCGCCTAGCTGGCAAGCCGGACATCACCGTGCAGGGCAGGCTGCAACTGCGGGAAATGGCCGTCATGCATACCGGTGGATTGGAGCCTTTTTCAGCTGCTGAAGTCGGCTGGCAGCTCACTTCTGTGAAAACCTCTGCGGGGCTGTCTGTGGAGTCAGTGGATGCGGTTATCAGCCACTCGGGCGAGGGACTGTCGGTCCGTAGAGCCAGCATCAAAGCTCACCTCGATTCCCTCCATGATCTGGCGCTGGCTACCGGAATGAGCGAGGAGGAGCTGAAGCGGCTGCCACTTTGCTCCGGTGACATCGAAGCGCATGCGGTGGACCTGCGGACGGGCCCGCAGGGGATAACATCCGCCGCATTGCAAAAGCTGGTGGTAAGAAATTTCACGGCTAGAAAACCGGGCCGTGAGCAACCGGTGGTGGCTGTGCCCCTGATGGAATGCGGGATCGTTCCCGACGAGTTTCTGGCAGGGCGGCGGCTGCGTTCACTGCACCTAGAAAATCCGGAAATAGCGTGGACTCCGCTGCCCGCAGACAATCTGGAGGGCGCGATCAGCCAGCCGCTGGCGCCGGTCGTGCGCCCGCAAAATCCGTGGTGGTGGGGTGCCAGCGCAGACCAGCTGACAGTGACGAATGGCAAGTGGGGCCTCGCCGACATGGGCATCCTCGCTCCGGACATGAATGGCCGGCTGGATGTGGAAACCAGCCCTCTAACAGAAGGCGGGCCGCCGCACTACCGCATCAAGGTGGCGGATGTGAAGGCATTTTATCCCCTCGCTTCGGATACGCCTTTTTACACCGGAGCGGTGGAGGCGGACATCGATCCCGCCCGGATATGGGAGGCCAGGGAGGCCACTGAGGTCCGC
>JAYVJI010000175.1:0-2356 GCA_043769435.1 Verrucomicrobiota bacterium | reverse complement strand
ATCTGGCGGGCTTTCTATGCGTTGAAAATCGCAGGGATAGATCCTGAGCGGGTGCGGGTGGAAATGCTGAGCCAAAGCCTGCCCCTGCTCATGGCGCTGATGGTGTGCGGTATTTTGCTTTCCAGAAAACTGCCGGTATGGCCCATGACCCTCGGGGCTCTGGGCCTCACTTCCTATATATTCAGTATCACTAGGAGCGCCGTCTTTGTCATAGGCGCCGCCGGGCTGGGTGCGGTGCTGGCGCTTATCAAAAGCACCCGGATGAAGATCACTCCTCCGGGATTCAAGGCCGCCAAGATCCGGCACATCATGAGTGGCGCCGGGGGGATCGCGTTGACGCTTATTTTGCTGGGTGTCGTCGCTCCCTTCGTTTATGAACGCTGGATCGAGCGGCTGACCCATCCCGTTGGCAGTGACTACAGCACTATCGATCCCAGCACCCTGACACGGCTCGCTGAAAACAAGGTCTTCCTCAGGATACTCCAGGAGCATCCCGTAAATTTTCTCTTCGGAATGGGGATCGGCGGGGAGTACTGGTGGGATGAATCCTTCGCTCCTGAACTTAGCTATACATACGGGAATGTGGACATTTTCCGATCCGAGTACCGCTCAATAACGTTTCCCGGACACACCATCTGGACGTATTCGATTTTTTCCGGCGGCTTTTTTGGACTAGCCGTCCACATGGCGTTTTTCACGATGGTGGTGAGGAATGCATGGCGGGCTGGATGCACACTGCACCGCACGCCTCATATCCCTCTGGAAATAGGCTGGCTGGCATTCGCCGGCGCCCTCGCCTTTCTCAGTGCCAGCTTTACCTTCAATCCCTTTATCGAGCGCTCGGCGGGCATTGTCCTTGGGTTTCTGGCCGGCTTTCCCCAGTTTATTTTCCGCGAGGCCGCCCGGGCTCCGCGCTAGGGAGTGGATGGGCAAGGATGGGCAAGGATGCCCACCGGCCAGCACAGGCAAGAAGCAGATGGCGGCCTGTGTTGCCAGCAAGCTGCCTCATATCATATCCCGCGCACGGCTTTGGATTTTGACGGACTGCCGGGTAGGTCATATACTTGGACACTGACGGGAGCCATGCGCACAGCGGTGTCGAAGATCAGGGTGATGCGCACTTTTCCGGCGGGGACATCCGTCTGCATCTCCGCAGAGGCAGGGAGTTCCCGGCCGGCGACGAAGAGTTGCAGGCCGGCGGGATCGTTGACCTTGAGGCCGATCCTGCCGGCAGCGCTGACTTCGATCTCGCTTTCGATGGCTCGCCACTCCTGGGCTCCGGTCTGAATGAGTAGAGCGTCTCCGCCGTGGACGGTGCCGTCCACGCGGCTGTGGAGCGGCAGCCATGTCAGGTCAGCGGCTTTTTCGTGGAAGCCCTTGTTGCCGTTCAGGCTCATCCAGCGCCACGGCTCGGGCGGGGACTGCGCGGTGCGCCAGCGGCGGAGGGTGCCGTCTTCTTGGATTTTGTAGCCGCCTTCCTTGCCCAGCTCGCTGAGGAAGCGCACGAGGTCCACGAACTCATCGCGCCGCAGGCTGGCGGTGAGGCCGGGGGGCATGAGGGAAACGGGGATGCTTTCCTTCTTCGCCACGCTGGCGGCGGGAATAGAGTCCGTCTTGCCCGTGGCGTCGCGCAGCAGCACCTCGCGCTCGTCCTCGCGCACGAGGAAGCCGCTGTGAATGCCGCCGTCCTTCGTGCTCACCATCACGGTGGCATAGCCTTCTTTGATTTTCTTCGAGGGTTCGAGGAGGCTCTCTATGATATAATCCACCGGCGCGCTGGCCCCGAGGCTGACCATGTCCGGCCCCACGATGCCGCCCACGGCACCGATGGCGTGGCACACCTGGCACTGCTGCGCGGTGCGGCGGTAAACGAGTTCGCCGCGCGCGGGATCGCCGGCGGATTTCACCTCGGCCATCATCTGCGTGAGCTGCTCTGGCGTGAGCGCCATCACGGGCTGGAGTCCGCCGGCGATGGTGAGGGCTTCGACGAGGGCCTTCGTGTCGCCGCCCGTGGCGCTGGCGCGCTGCACGCCGGCAGTGGCGATGGCAGCGGGAATCTTCTTGTCCTTGAGCGCGGCGGCGAGAATGCCGGGGCCGTCTTTGCGGGCGAGGTAAGCATCGAACACCACAGTGGCGGCGCTGCCGTCCGTGACGGTGCTGAGGAAGGCCACGCCGGGATCCGCGGCGGCGGCGGGATCAAAGCCGGCCAGCGCACTGAGGGCGGCGGCTTTTTTTCCGGCATCGCTTTCCGTGCCGGCGAAGGACTTCAGAAAGTCCCGCGCCGCACCACTGCCGAACTGCCCGAGGGCGCGGAGGGATTCGGTGGCCAGCACGGTATCGGCGGACCCGGCGATGA
>JAYVJI010000174.1:0-6162 GCA_043769435.1 Verrucomicrobiota bacterium | reverse complement strand
CGAGTCCATCGGGGAGCACCGCCCCTCGGGCCAAAATGCAGGTGAATAGAGCCAGAACCACCAGGAGCTGTCGCAACGATTTGAAATAGGAGCGTATCATAAATAAATTAGAGTAAGTGGAGGGAGTTCACCATTTACTGGACTTTTTTCCGCCGGGCATTACAGGTGGGCACATAATTGAAGCCACTTTTTCGCTCACTTGCCTTACCGAAGCCTTTGAATAAGGGCGCGGTCGCTCGTTTGCTGGCCAAGAGTTGTTCCTTGCCTTGAGGGAGGCGCTCTCCAATTTCCAATTTAAGCTTGGCGCTCTCCTCCCGCAGAGGTGCGTTTTCTCGCTCTAGTGTATCGACTCGCTGGAGGAGCTGCATCGGTAGCCCATGGCAAAAGCAAGAGCCCTGCTCGCGCAAGGGCTACAGCGAGGCCGTCTGGCGGCAGGGATACGGAGAGTTTTCTGCGTGCGGTGGAGAATGCTCTGCGTGCTTTTGGGGGCGTGCCGGTGCTGCTCAATCTCGATAATCTGCGCGCTGCCGTGAAGCGCGCGAATTGGTTTGATCGGGAATTTTGCCCCAAATTTGCTGACTTCTGCCGGCACTATGGTATCACCCCGATGCCGTGCTGGTTGTATAGAAGGACTAACAATTGTTAGTATTTTTTTGTCCTGCACCCATGCCGGTGCGCAGGCCGAGGACATCTTCCATGTCATAGAGACCGGGCGGTTGGCCGCGCAGCCAGCGGGCGGCCCGGACAGCTCCTGCGGCAAAAGTCTCCCGGCTGGAGGCCTTATGGCTCAGTTCCACCCGCTCGCCGGCAGCGGCAAACATAACAGTGTGATCACCCACGACATCGCCGCCACGGACCGCGTGCATGCCAATCTCGCGCCTCGTCCTCGCACCCACATTCCCGAGGCGTCCATGCCGGACATCGTCCTTGTAGGAGAGGCCGGACACCTCGCAAAGCACCTCGGCGAGTCGACGGGCGGTCCCGCTGGGGCTGTCAATTTTCTTGTTATGGTGCATCTCCACAACCTCAAGATCAAAATTCTCGCCCAGAATTTCGCAGGCCTTTCTGGTGAGCCAGAACAGGGTATTCACCCCGACACTGAAGTTGGGCGCAAAAACTATGGGGATGCTCTCAGCAGCCTCACGGATGCTGGCCTCGGTCTCAGCATCATGCCCGGTCGTGCCGATGACGAGCAGCTTCCTCTGTTCCACACATGCTGCCACCAGCTGCCGGGTGAAGCCATGAAAGGAAAAATCCACCACGGCGTCGCAGGCAGCCAGATTGACATCCAGAGGGTCTCCGGCGTCGATCAATCGCTCAGCACAGACCTCCGGGTCAGCATCTGCCATGAACTTCACAGCCTGCCCCATACGTCCACGGCACCCGGTGATGAGCAGCTTCAACTCAGACATAACGAGAAGCAGGCTATTTCAGTTCGTTCCATTTGTTCACCAGTCCGTCGCGGACCCCGCCCAGTTCATAGAGCTTCGCTTTATCATGCTTCATTTCCTCCCGGGTGATACCGGTGATGGCGTAGTCTTTCCTGAGGAAAATAGCCTGCTCCGGGCAAACTTCTTCACACATGCCGCAGTAGATACAGCGGATCATATCGATCTCAAAAGTCCGGGGCCGCTTTTCCACCTTGGCCCATTTGTCGGCAGAGGGGATCGGCTCGGGGGTGATGGTGATGGCCCGCGGAGGGCAGATGAATTCACATAATTGACAGGCCACACAGCGCTCGCGGCCATGTTCATCAGTCACCAGAGTGGGGGCGCCCCGGTAGTGATCTGGAAGCTGACTGTCCCATTTTTCCTCGGGATACTGCATGGTCACCTTCGTCTTGCCCCGGACGAAGCGGATGAAGTGCCCCAGGGTTATTTTCAGCCCCTTAAGAATCGACGGGAAGTAGAGACGCTCGGCAAAACTGAGCTTCGGTCTGGGGACAATATAGGCCATATTAGATGGGATCGGGATAAGGTGATCAGGAATCAACGGGCAAGCCAGAGGATGAGTGCGGTGATGAAGACATTCGCTAGGGCCAGCTCAAAGAAAAAGACCCAGCCTAGCCGCATGAGCTGATCAAAACGAAAGCGGGGCAAGGTCCAGCGCACCCACATGAAGAAGAAGATGAAGGCGACGACCTTGGTCAGGAAGCAGCCGAGGTGCAGGAGGCCCATCCACCATGTGGTCCGGGCCAGTTCGGCAGAGGGAAAGAAAGGAATGCTCCACCCGCCTAGGAAGAGAGTCACAACCAGTCCGCTGCCGATGATCATGGCTGCGTATTCCCCTAGGAAAAACATGGCAAACTTCATGGATGAGTATTCCGTATGATAGCCGGCCACGAGTTCCGTCTCGCACTCCGGGAGGTCAAACGGCATACGGTTGGTCTCTGCAAAGACAGCGATGGTGAAGATGATGAAAGATATGAACATCGGCACCAGCAGGAGCATTCGCTGCAGCGAGAGGCCCTCGCCCCAGAAGGGCAGGAGCAGCCAGCCGTTCTTGTCCTGTTCAAGGACGATTTTGGAGAGGTTCAGTTCCCCGAACACCATGAGGACCGGCACCACGCTGAGCCCCAGCGCGATCTCATAGGAAATCATCTGGCTGCTGCTCCGCACGCCGCCCAAAAAGGGGTATTTGGAGTTCGAGGCCCAGCCTGCGATGACTATGCCGTAGACGCCGATGCTGGCGATAGCAAAGCTGAAGAGCGGCCCGACATTCAGATCTGCGATCACCATCTTTTCCGGCCCGCCTCCAAAGTTCAAATAGCTGCCAACCGGAAGGACTGCGCACGTCAGCAATGCCGGAACCATGGTCAGCGCGGGCGCCAGCCAAAAATAGAACTTCCGCACGTGGGAAGGGGTGAAATCCTCCTTAAGAATAAACTTCAGGCCGTCTGCGAGCGGCTGCACCAAACCGAAAAGCGGAATGTCCTTCTTGAAGCCCAGAATAGTGGTAGGGATGCCGACGCGGTTCGGGCCCACGCGGTCCTGGATGAAGGCGCTCACTTTTCGCTCGGCAAGTGATGACAATGCCACCAGAGGCAATATAATAACGAATGTCAGAGTGACAATCTTGATGAGTGACGTGAGGATGAACGGCCAATCCATGGCTTCAGAATTGAGAGAAATGTGCCCCGGAAATGGAGCGTGCTTCAGTAACGACAGCCTGCGGGACCCGACAAGGCGAATTTGTGAAATTTTTCACAAGCGACGCGAGTGATGGCAATCCGTGGCAAGAAAAGCCCGGTGTCCATCCCTCGTGGGAAAGAACACCGGGCCGCATTGGCACGGGCCGTGGCGGGCCGGATTCAGCGAAATTCCGGACTCTTGATGTATTCCACGAAGGCGGCCTTGAAGGCTTCCGACGTCTCATAACCATATATTTTGGCAATGTCGCCGATTTCCGGGAGCGCGTTCGAGGTCGACACCCGCTCGGTTAGGCGATTGAAGGCACTGAGTCGCTCGGGAGTGCTCTGGAGAAATCTGGAGAAGGCATAAGCGAGGACGACGTCCTTGGTGTCAGCCGCATTATCCTCGACTTTAAACAAGCGGTCGAGATCGGGGTTCAATTCGCCCTTTTTGACATTTTTCTTTATCTCCGGAGCCCAATCCTTGCCCGTGTATCCGCCGGTGGAAGTTACATCCTTTCCGGTGCCCTTCACTCCTAGTCTACTAGTCACGGAATGACCTGTGAGTTGTATTTCCTTGAAATAGGCATGGCCTGTGAAAAAGGCGAACGATCCATCCTTGTTAAAGCCAGAGACTCCACCTGCCTGTATGCCGAGCATATCCGAAGCGAGACAGTGCGTGCGGAACGAATCCCAGACACCTGGTTTGATCGGCATCGTTTTCTTGCCGGTCAAATCCCTCGGGTCCTTGGCGTAATTCCGGAATACCCGCATATGCTGGAAGACCCCATGCTTCAATGCGAGGTCCTGCAGCATATTGACCGAGCCGGCTGCGGATTCCGGCCACGTTTTCCGCAAATTCTGTGCGTTCTCCTTCGCTTTTTCATCAATACCTTGGCTGATCATATCAGCATACCAACTGCCCACATCAGTGTAGGCTTCGTCATCATTGACCAGCATGATGGCCATCTTCCGCTCCCGCCATTTTTGGATATAGGTGCTGTGAAAGAAGGCGGTATCGACCCAAAGCCGTTCCGCCAGTTCGGCGATGTCCATCGGCTCTGACGGCTTGAAGTATAAAATCTTGAAGTGAGGCGTTTCACAAATCCGGTAGGTGCGGTCATTGACCTTGAAGTCCCCTGCCTCCTTTTTGAAGGCCTTGGTATCCACTTTTGCCTCTTTGCCAGGGATGGGTATTTTCACCACTGGCTTGGTGCCCAGAACATTCGCAGATTTGTCCGGAGGCATGTTCTCGTTGATGTAGTCTACGTCCCCGAAGCTGAGCTGGCTTTTTTTCAGCTTCGTGATCCGGCCTTCCTTGTCCTTCAGTTCAATGTCGTCACCGACGGCTCTGACGAGTTCGGCATCGAGAGTGCTGCCGCTAAGTGTCAGCCATGTCCGGGGTTCGAGTGCCTGAAGCCCCCCCGGGTAGGAGAGGGACAGTAAGAGGGCAGCCATGCCGCCGCGGAGGAATCGGGAGTGAAACTTCATAACATGGCAGTTTGAGCCGATGGAAACTGACTATTCAATCCTGAAATTTGGGGCCTTGCGGGCAACATGAATACGTGATTCCGTAAATAATTACACCTTCTTAGCGCTGAAATTCACCTCGTTTTATTTATGACCGGCGTTAACTGGGCTTTGCTCCTGACCTATTGTATGACGATTCCACGATGTATGACGATTCCACGACTGCTACTCTGTATCACCGCCGTTCTGGCCCCGGAGGCCATGGCACAGCAGGAAACCGTCCTTCAGTACTTCAACACCTCATGGAATGAAATCGCTGCGCGGGTGCCTGAAGTGGCAGAGGCTGGGTATACAGCCATGTGGCTGCCCTCACCATCAAAAGGCGCCAGCGGGACCTACTCAGTGGGGTATGATGTTTACGACCGGTTTGACCTCGGCGACATGGATCAGTCCGGCAGTGTCCGCACCCGCTATGGGACCCGGGCTGAGTTGCTGGCGCTGGTGGAAAGGGCACACCGCTTCGGCATCAGGATTTATTTTGACAACATCATGGCGCACAATGGCGGGCCATTGGACCCAGTCGCTCCGGGGACGCTGTTTCCTGGGCTGAGGGGGTTCGTGCCTGAGGATTTCCACCTTGTGAAGCGCAACGGTCAGTGGGCCAAGGCTAGCGACAACGTGAACTACAATGATGAGTGGCAGGTGCTGAACCGGAATCCATTCGCATGGGACATCGCCCAGGAAAACCCTAACATCAGCTTCAACCCCACCGGCACCACGGAGGGGCAGACCTATGCGAAATGGAGCGGCATCCGCCAGCCGGGGCAGACATGGTATTACCTTGATACGAATCTACCGCTGGGCACGAATGGAGACGGGGCCCCGGTCTACACCTTCGCCAACCGTGAACCATGGCAGGATACAGGCTATGGCGCCGGGAATACTGGTGCGGGAAACGGGAAGTTCGACTGGAATGACCCTAACGCCAACGGCCAGCATGATGCAGGTGAGCAGAGTGAATCCTTCACCGACACGGGCATAGACCCCTCCAACCCGGGCCGCCAAATCCCTGCCTGGGGCTATGCCGACGGCATCTACAATATGGGCAATCCCGTGACGGAAGATGTGAATGCCTTCGTCATCCGCGCCGCACGTTATGTCCTTGATCAGACAAGTGCAGACGGCTATCGCCTTGATGCGGTAAAGCACGTGCCCGCTTACTTTTTTGGACGGCAGACTGCGCCTAGGGACCAGAGCAGCGCAGGCTACTGCGGGCAAATCCAGGAACAATACAACCTGACCCACGGCTACACAGACTGGGCCAACCACCGCGACACCAACTTCAATGCGGTTCTCGGGCGGGATGATGCCGTCCTCTTCGGAGAACACCTAGGAGCACCGCCTAACCCGGACGACTACCTCAGCGCAGGCATGCGCCTGGCCAATGATGACTTTATCAACAATGCCGGGGGGTTCGGAGGGATCGGGGGAACGCTGAGCGGCTTTGACACGCCGGGACTATTTACAAAGGGCGTCAACACCGGCATGATGTATTGCCTGAG
>JAYVJI010000173.1:0-3309 GCA_043769435.1 Verrucomicrobiota bacterium | reverse complement strand
TCTTCGGCGATGACGGCGGTGATGGATTGGATTCGCCCGCTGCCTGTCGGCGGGCTCACCCTGCGGGCAGCCAAAGGCTGTCTATGTCGGCTATTTCGGCCCCGCGCCTCCATTCGGCATGGACATCTAGTCCGCTGTAGTGTATGGACTTTTTCATGAGTAATATTGGGTGCGTTGATGTTATATGTTATGTTATATGTTATATTATTTATTATTAACTGATTGGCCAGGCTGCCGCCTTGTGCGACAGACCTCCCAATATGCGGTTGCCTCCGCTGCGCTTCGCCCTGCGGGTAGCCGTCGGCTGGTTATGTCGCAAAGCTCCATTCTGTCCCTCACAGGACAACCCGCGTTCCAGAAACATCAACGCACCGCCAATCTATCCGATCCTCGCTGCGCGTCCGATTCCTGAATGGGTCCGCAGCCATAATGTCTCGGGCGTTACTCGCTCATCCCGATGAACGAAAGCCAAATCAGCCGCCAACAACTCAATCTAACCCATGAAAAACCGGGCCTTGACCATCCTTTCCCTAGTGTTCGCCGCTGGCGCACTCGCTCATTCCATTTGGCTTCAGCAGCACTGCGATACTCTCGCGACCGAGGCCTTGCGACGCCGGGAGAGCGAGCTTGTTTCCGCTGCCGCCCCAAAGTTTGTGACGGTCTATCAGGAAATGTCTCGCACGACTTTCGATGCGGCGTCTTTTCATCCAACGACCATCGAGGAACTGGCGCTGCCACTCGTCGACATTATCACCAACTTCGCTTCCGCAGCCGATCCTCCAAACCCGCAAGTTCCGAAATGACCGCAACGCCGAAGCAAGGCGCGGCTGGCAGCCGCTGGGGCCTCCTGCTTTTTCTTCCATGCCTCACTCTAATTCTAACATCAGCCTCCGTCTCCGCTTGCGGAGAGTGTGCGGGCGCCGGCTCTTCCTAAGGGTGTGACCGCGCCGTGATGTTCGTATCGTAAAAGGCGAGAGGAACCAGTGCGTCTCGCCTGTGTTGGCCAGCGTCATCTTGACCGCTTCTCACCGCGGTCGAGACGACCGCGAGCCGCCAAAGCCAAGATGGCCGTGTTGCGCTACATCACGGCGCGGTCACCCTCGCCGCCTAACGTCTGAACCCAGCCACCAGCTAGGGCCGTGTTAGTTAGTTCGGGCTGATTGCAAATCATTTTGAAGGCGTATCGGATTTGGGGCCTTTCGCTACCTTCGCTAGGAGCTGTTTCGCGGCGGCGAGCTGACTATCATTTTTGCCAATCAATAAATCTTCCGGGGTTGGCTCGACCAGTTCGTCAGGCTGGACGCCATTGCCGTCATAGGCGAAGCCCGTGAAGTGGAACGAAGCCATTTGGCAGAGAGTCAGATGGAATCCGGTGCTAGGGAGAGCGTAGCGCGCCATGCGCCCGCTGCCTCCACCGCTGGGGGTGCCCATGAGTGTGACCCCGGGATGTCCCTTGAGCGCGCCTAGGAAATTATCGGTGGCGCTGAAACACTCGCCATCTTGGAGGACCACCACCGGCTTTTTATATTGCCAGGCGCGGGGATTGGTGGCTGCACGGATCCCCATGTAGTGCCAGCCCGTGAACTTGTCTGATGGCAGCGCGGTCAAGGGTTTCCATGAGGCTGCGAACTTCTCAATCACGGCCTTTTCATCGTCCTTCCAGATAGGGGTGGTGACTGGATGCAGGCCCCTGTTGGAGAGCCCCAGAAAGCCTTCCGGGTTGGGCATGGGAAGTTTCACCGGCAAGCGGTAGGCCGCCACATTAACGATTTTCAGAGGATCCGTCGGCTGCATGAAGTATGGAAGAACAGTCCGGATAGCGTCTTGGGTTCCGCCCCCATTTCCGCGGACGTCTATGATCAGGCCAGTGGTTTCCTTGAAGCTGTTCATGGCATCATCAATCATGGCGATGAACTCACTGGTGTCATCCATTTGCTCAAGGCGGAGAACGCCGAGGTCGCCGGACTTGCCGGTTGTGACTTTGTTAGGATCCACTCCTCCCCTTCCTCTTGCGAGGCCTGTTTCAGCAGTGGCGGTCTTTTTCCCATCCAGAGATGTCAGGGTCAGCTTTATGAGCTTCCCGCAGGGCTTGCCCATTTCAGCACTGAGTGCCGGAATCATCAGCAACTCCCGGGCAATCAAATGCTTTTGAAACTGTTTAGATGCTCTGGGGACCTCGCCGGTCGCCGCAGCGATCCATTTCTCAAGCGGCACACCATTGATTGCTTGAACGCATGGGCAGTCATCATTCAACCATCCGCTCCGGTCCCGCTTCATCGCGAGCAATTGCTCCCCGTGGAAAGCAAAAGCAGCATCCAACTGCCCGGCGGGCCTGGAGGCGACGGCTTCCCTGAAGGCGCTGTGCGGGTCTCCGAAAAGCGTCATGAATCGATTGAGCCTAACCAGAAACGTATCCTTTCCCATAGTTTCCGGTAAATCGCTTCTTATGGCATCAAGAGCACCCCGCCAGTTCGAGCCCGTACGGTCTGCATAGGAATAACAATTGGCTATCATTTCCTCGAGGTAGTCAAGGTCCTCCAGCACCTGCTTGCGCGAAACCGGCGCAGAAGTGTCTCTCCAGCCTGTCGGCGAAAGGATAAAGGCAAACTCCACTGGCACTTTTGCCGGGAGCTTGCGCGCCACTACTTTTTCCGTTAGGCCGGTTCTAGCCTCCACGTGAGCCCGGACCCATGCGTAGGCCACCTCCATGATGCCGGGTGCCGCGGCGTAGACTTTTTCCAGATCAGCCATGCCTCCCTCTTGTGTGGCGGAGAGCTGGCTGGCCAGCGCCTGCATAGCCTTGCGGAAATCCGGATGGCTCGACGGCACCTTGACCAGCACATCCACCGCCGCAGAGAGATTGCCACCAGTGAGAAGCGCCATACCCTCCTTCACCAAATCCTTGGTTGGTGCTTCGCCTGCCTTCCACAGCGCCACTTCCGCATCCATGAAAAGGTCGGAGCTGGCTGCCGATACCTGGTGTACTTCGATGGCGATGATGTTGGTGCCCTCCTTCACAGGCCCGGCCCCAGCGCCGGAAACAGGGATGGTGAAAACCCGGAAGTTACCTTCGTCACGGTCGCTCAGCGCTTTCACAGCCCGGGAGAGAGCAGTGACAGGGCCGGGAGGCATGTTGTCGCGTCCCACTTCCTTACCGTTGAGATAGATCACGGCACCATCATCACAGCACAACGAGATTCCCAACGATTCGATGCCGACCAGGGATTTGATGGCCACCGCTTTGCGGAACCATGCTGTCATGGGCTTCCTCTCTGAGTCGCTGCCAAAGGAAAGCACGGTCCCAAGCCG
>JAYVJI010000172.1:0-4743 GCA_043769435.1 Verrucomicrobiota bacterium | reverse complement strand
TCCGCCGCTTCATGGCTGCCGGGGAGGAAGCCGGGAAAAAGGGTCTGTCCCTAGTGGCAGGGACACAGCGCCGCCACATGGCAGGGTATGTGCGGAATGCCCAGGCCATTCAGGAAGGCGTGGTTGGTAAGATTTCCGGCGGGACGATCTCGTGGTGCCAGGGGCAGCTGTGGTTCAAGCGCCGTGAGCCCGGCGAGACGGATGCCATGTATTTGGCCCGTAACTGGGTGAACTTCACCGAGATGTCCGGAGATCACATCGTGGAGCAGCACATTCATAATATTGATGTGGCTAACTGGTTTATCGGGCGTCCTCCCATCGCCGCCACAGGGTTCGGCGGCAGGGCGCGGCGGGTCACTGGGAATCAATATGATTTCTTCAGCGTGGACTATGATTACGGGCAGGACCTACATATTCACAGCATGTGCCGGCAGATCAATGGGACCGGCGGCGGCGGGGTAGGTGAGTTTTTCCGTGGCACGGACGGAACGGTCCAGGGCGGCGGCAAGGTTGTTTCCTACAGCAACAAGCCACTGCCGGAGCCACCGAAAGGCTGGGAGGAGAATGGCCAGGTGCAGGAGCACGTCTTCTTTCTCCAGTCCTTGCTGGATGGGAAACCGGTCAATGAAAGCCGGGCGGTGGCAGAGAGCACGATGACTGCCGTCATGGGGCGGATCGCTGCCTACACGGGAAATGTGGTGCGCTGGGCAGAACTCATGAGCGTCCCGGAATCCAAATACTACAACTTGACCCTCAGCCCCGCTGCGGACGAGTTTGAGAAAGGGGATGTCAAATGTCCAGCCGAGGACACCGCCCCCGTCCCTGGTCAATAATGGGGATTCGCCGTTGACCTCACCATTTCTACCTGACACCGGCCCTTCGCTATGCGCTATACCACCCTACTCATCATGACCCTCCTCTCCAGCAGCCTGCGCGCGCAGGAGCCAGGTGCCGCCGCTGCACCTGCCGCCCCCGCCCCCGCCCCCGCAGCCTTGCCTGAGCCCACTCCGCAAAATGTGGGCACCGCCCTAGGTACCCTCATTGGCCGGAACATCAAAAGCCAGAACTTCGATCTTGATGTCGACCAGCTCGTGGCTGCCCTCAAGGACACGCTGGCCGGAAAGCCCGGAAAGCTGACCGATGACCAATGCCAGCAATTGCTCCAGAAGGCTCAGGCTGACGCAGCTGCCAGCGCCGGCAAGAAGGCAGCAGAGGCCGGCAAGGCCTTTCTGGCTGAGAACGCCAAGAAAAAAGGCGTGACCACCACTGCCAGCGGTCTCCAGTATGAGGTCATGAAAGAGGGCACGGGTGCCAAGCCCACTGCCGCTGAAACCGTCAAGGTTCATTACCACGGCACCCTAACGAATGGCGAGGTGTTCGACAGTAGCGTCCAGCGCGGTGAGCCCATTTCCTTCCCGCTCAATGGCGTGATCAAAGGCTGGACCGAAGGCCTGCAGCTCATGCCAACAGGATCCAAGTTTAAGTTCACGATTCCTTCTGACCTCGCCTACGGTGACCGTGGATCGCCTCCGAAAATCGGGCCAGGCGCCACCCTCATCTTCGAAGTTGAGCTGCTTGGTATCGAGGCCGGCAAGTAATCACTTCACGCTTCCAAAATTCATAACCCGCCCTCCCTCGCTTCGCCCGAAGTCAAGGGAGGGTTTTTTTTTGCCTGTTCCGAAAGCGACATGTCACGACACGAATGCTGCCACCAACTAGTTCCGGTCCTGCACTCTGTATTGTGTGGCTGGTGCCAGAGTGGATTCCCAGGCTGCGATGGCTTGCATTCTCCAATGAGGCACGCGCCACACGGGCTCTCCGCGAGCCCTGCGGTGATGGTTCAGCCGGCGCCGCCTGACTTCAATTCCCCGGGTGCAGCGGCTTCAAGTTTCAGCCCGCTTTCCTCTCTGTCAATGCCCGGCATCAGCCCATGCTGGTGGTGGGGCCTCACAGGTCATCCGCGCATGGGTGACGGGGTGGGTCAGAGTGATCCGCCATGCGTGGAGGCACATGGGGGGATCACCGGGAGCGAGAGTGGGGACGGTGCCCAAGGTGTCACTGCGGGTGTAGACCGGGTCGCCGCAGACTGGGTGGCCGCAGGTGCGGGCATGGATGCGGATTTGGTTAGTGCGGCCGGTGGCAGGCCGGGCCTCCAGCAGGGAGGTGCCGTCCTCGTACCGCTGGCGGACAATGAAGGCCGTATGCGCTGCCAGTCCGTCCTCGTCCAGTTCCCTAGCTCCGGCTTCTAGGGAGGCTTCGCCTATCGCGGCGTCGCACGTGAAGGCATCCTGCGCTGGATGGCCATGCACTCTAACAAGATATATTTTATCCACTTCTCCGCGGGCAAACTGTGGCTGGACGAGCGAGGCGAAATGCTGCGTGCGGGTCCAGATCATGACGCCGGTGGTATTGGCATCCAGCCGGTGAGCGGAGCGCGGGCGTTCCGGAGTATAGGCTGCACGGATGAGGTGCTGGAGGGTGTTCCGGTTGAAATTCCCACTGGCGTGCACCGGCAGCGGCGCTGGTTTATTCACCACGATGAGGGCTTCATCCTCATGGAGCAATTCCACGGCGGCATTCACCGGCGGCTCCAGGGTGCCCGGCACGAGATGGATCAACCGGCTCCCGGCGGTCACGGTGCTGGTGGATTTCACGGGACGGTGCTGCGCGTTGAGCAGGCGACCGGAGGCACAGATTTCCTCCCAGGCTGCGCGCGGGTGATGGCCCAGCACGCCTGTCAGGAAATCGATAACGCTGGTGCCGTCGTATGCGCCCGGGACCTTGAGCGGACGGTAGTTATCATAGGGCAGGGAGCCCGGCAGGGGGATGCCGGCCGCTGTCAGTGCTGCCTGTCTGGCGGCCAAGCGGCTGGCGCTTTCCTCCGCAGGGGGCACATGACAGTAGGGGCACTGCCGCCCGGGAGTATACAGGGGAGATAGCTGGTCCTCTTTTGTTAGGGGAGTCTGGCAGGCATAGCACTGGGAGGACTCGGTCTCTTCGAGAGCGGCATCCACACCCACCCGTTGATCAAAGACGAAGCATTCCCCGTCATAGTGCGCGCCGCCGCATTCTTCGAAGTATTTCAGGATGCCGCCGTCGAGCTGATAGATTTCCTGAAAGCCTTCCCGCTCCATGTAGGGGCCGGCCTTTTCACAGCGGATGCCGCCGGTGCAAAACATCACGATGGGTTGCTTCTTCATCTCTTCTGGCAGGCGGCTGACGGCGGAGGGGAAGTCCCGGAAGTGATCGATACCCGCAGGCAGAGCATTGCGGAATGTGCCCAGCTTTACTTCATAGTCATTCCGCGTATCGAGCAGCGTGATGGGGCGGCCCTCGTCCAGCCATTGTTTGAGCCTTGCGGCCGGCAGCTTGGGGGAGGTGCGCACGGCGGGATCTATCCCCTCCACACCGAAGGAGATGATCTCTTTTTTGATCCTCACCAGCATACGGCGGAATGGCTGTTCATCACTCAGGCTGCGCTTAACCACCAGATCATGCAGGCCGGGAAACGTGCGGAGATGGGCCAGGAATGCATCCATCGGTTCCACTGAGCCAGCTACAAAGAGATTGATCCCCTCGGTGCTCAGGAGGATAGTGCCGCGCAATCCCCACGCCTGACAGCGCGCCAGTAGATCTTCGCGCATGGGCTTGAGATCACTGAAAGGCGTGAACCGGTAAGTGGAGAAGTTGACGATGGAGGACATTGAACGCAGGAGCAAAAGCCGGTTCCTGGGCCTCCTCAAGCGCTTTGGTTCCAGTCAGCAGTCAGCACTCAGCACTCAGCAGTCAACATTCAGCACTCAGCACTCAGCGGTCAGGAGAAACAGGGCATGGGTCAGAATCGCGAGCCCAAGCTTTGCGTTGCTTTTTGCACCAGCTTGCTGAGTTCCTCCGCGCTCACGCCGGCAGCTGAGGCGTATTTTGCGATCTCCGGCTTTTGGCCTGCGGACAGTGCCTGAGCCAGGGTATTGGCTAGGGCTTCCGTGCGTGCGGCGGGGCTGGTGCGCAGGGCCCATGAGATGGCGCTGTCCACATCGCTGCGGGCGTAGCGTGCGGCGATGGCCTGAGCGGACGCGTCAGTGACGCCGGCGGTTTCCAGCCAGGCGGCGGCATCATCCGGCGCGGTTTCGGCCCACTGGTAAAGGCACATGCCATAAGCCTCGTCGCGTTTATCGGGCGGAGTGCGTTTGAGGAGCCAGTCTGCATTTGCCCTAGGGTGCGCCCGTCCGTAGCGCTCTGCGACGCTCCAGAGAAGTTGACTATCAGCTAGTGGCAGATTGGCATCCAGCCACGCCGCGGCATCCACAGGCGCGCTGGCAGACCATGACTGGAGCGCTCCCTGGCGGGCTTGGGCGCGGACTTTCTCATCGGCGATGGTTTCTATGAGGCTCATGATTTCCGTGCGCCGCTCTGGCAGTGCCGCGAGGCTGCCAAAGCCCGCCCAAGCATTGAAGGTGCCATGCTGCCCTTCACTGAGACAGGCCGCAAGCGCGGCTGGCGCGTCCTTCAGCGCCCATGCATGGATGAGGGCAGGGAAGTTCTGCTCCAGCCGGTAGCGGGGTTCCGGCGCAGCATCCCACGCGGCCTTGTACCATGTCCATGCAGCATGAGGGTCACGCTTCGCCCAGCCTGCTAGTATGCCGCCGCGCAGCACATCCTGCCGCGCCGGCGTGAGCTGCTGTGCCCACTGCATCGCGGCGGCCCCGTCGGACTCTGCCCACCGTCCCAGCACCGCTGCGAGGA
>JAYVJI010000171.1:0-2965 GCA_043769435.1 Verrucomicrobiota bacterium | reverse complement strand
GACGTTATTTCTGTGCGACCCGCAGGCGGAGGAATTCGCGGACGGTTCCGGTTTTGGGGATGGAGGAACGATAGGTGACGGTCTCGCTGCCGTCGCTGTTGTTGACAGGGATGCCATGTTGAACTGTCAGTGGTTGCCATGTCTGAGCATTGAGTGAGGCTTCAGGCACGTAGGTAATGTCCACACTATTGATCCACCGCCGGAATGAGATGGCGTAATAGGGAGTGGAGCCGGCGATCACGATGCTGGCCTGGGGCATGGCGAACTGTGTGCCGTCAAGCGGGCGAGAGCCGATCGCGTATTCTAGGAAATTCACGAGGCCGTCACGATCCGGATCTGCGTTGCGTTGGTTTTCTGTGCCGGCGAGGCTGGGGAAGGCGGTGTTTTCCCAGACATCGTAAGCGTAGGAAAACGCGGAATCTGCTGTTCCCGGCGTGCCACCGAGAGTGGCGCTGATGCCCCAGTTGGCCCGTAGTCCCCAGTCGGAGTAGGGGGGGGCTGCGGTGTTAAGGAATACGAGGGAATAGCCGTCGCCATCGGTGGGAGCGTACCAGTCACCGTAGCTGAATTCCAGAATTTCCTCACCCCGTCCATCAAAGAGCTTCAATTGCTCACCGTTGTTGCTCAGATTTCCGACCCACTGACCGGCAATGTTGAGGCCTGCGATATTATAGCGGAGGGCAAAGGCGGCGGAGTTGGCTACGATGAGGAGACGGGCACCGGCCGGGAGGGAAAATGGAGCCGGAAAGGTGAAGGTGACGGCATCCTCAAGGCGTGCTCCAGACAAATCGAGTGCCGTGAGTCCGGTGTTTTCCAGCTCGATGAATTCGAAGTCTGAGGCAGTCCATGAAGGATTGGAAGCGATTTCTGCGGCTGAGGGATTGAGCGGATTAAAGTGGATTTCGCTCACCCGCAGAGAAATCTGTGCTGCCGTGGGAGCCGGAGCCCATGTGCTGGAATCGACGGCGATATTTGCTGTATTCCGCAGTTCCACTGTTTCACCGCGGGCTGAGAGCCGGCCGGTGTAGGGGCCGGCGGTGAAGCAATACTCGCCGCTCTTTGGACTGACTGTGCGCAGCCGGAAATCGCGGGGGCTGCGGGCCACAAAGAGGTCACCGAGATGCTGGGTAACTCCAGCGCCTGGGGGAATGACCGTGCCGCCCGGGAAGGTGAAGGAGATGGCTCCGCTCAGGCTCCATCCGGAGATGTCTGCGGCATCGGTGGGGCTGCTGTTGCGGATGACGAGGTATTCCTGATCGGCGACGCCGGGGTCGTAGTTCACAGAGGAAATGGTCACGGGTGGCGTGGCTCCCTGCGCAGCAGGCAGGGGCTCGGTCCCGCTCATGTTGTTGGGGGATGTGGGCGGACGTGATGGATCATTGTAGAGAAAGGCGCGGCGTCCTGGCAGAAACGCCGGTACCGAGGAGCGCCCAAACTCGGGGTAAGTCGCAGCCTGCGGGTAAGTTCCCACAGGATTGGCAGACAGGATGCGCAGGGCGGAGGCCCGCATGGTGTGGAAAGGGGCAGAGGCATTAGTGGAGAGGATGGATGCACCGCCGTTCCCGTCCGTCCAGAATCCCCACTTTTGGAAATCCAGAAACGCATCCGAGGTATTAGCCGGCAGGCCCGGTGGATCGATTTGATCAAGCAGCTGCGGGATGCGGGACTCAAAGTAGCCGGTCGTGGAAGTGGCCGAGAGGTAATACTGATCCATGAGGGTCCGCATTCGGCGCATCCATGCTTTGTTCAGTTCCGGGGAATCATAAAGGAATTGCTTGAGTCTGTTGACGGCGCCGTTGCGCATATCCCGCTGGCTGTCGATGTCGTCATCGAAGTAGTTTTGACCTCCCGTCCATGTGTGGCCGAATGAGAGGTCCATGTCCCATGCTAGGAGTTTCCAGTCGTTCTGCACGCCGGGATCCTTGTAAAGGTAGTAGTTCTTGTGCCCCTGATCTTGACTGTTGATGAGGGCCAGCACGGCTAGGTTATTGAGGAGGATGGGAATGTCCACATTGTCGTATGCATAGAGTCTGCGGGTGCCGATGGGAGTGGCGGTATTCAAGCCGTTGATCAGGGCTTGGAGGTCGTTGTTATTTTCCCATGTGCGGGTCTTCTTTTCCACATTTGAGGCAGAGGAATCCAGGGTGTTATACATCTTATAGAGAGCGCCTTCAGGGTCAAGCCCCACGCGTTCTAGGTAGCGGTCATCCCCATCCTCCACCATGTCCACCACGGAGAAAAACTGACCATTGCGCTCCACGCGCACAGGAAAGGCGAAGTGCCCTTTGCTGCCGGTGATGGCCATGGCTTCCCAGGCCAGAGCATTGCGGATCTTTGATTTATCGCCCCAGTTCGTTAGGAGATCAATGTCCTTCACGCGGCTGACGTTCGGCTTGTAGCGGAACCGGTTGTCGGCGTTGAAGTCGAGATTATAGCTCTTCTTCACAAATCCCCCGGTGCTTTGTCCGTGACGGTTGATCCCGATGTTGTCATAGAATTCATTGAGAAACCACACCGAGCACCGGCTGCCTCCGACCGTGTCAGCTGCTGCGGCGTCTTGGACAAAGGTCTGGATGACCGGTAATTGAGAAGAGGCGGTCCGGGTGTCTGTGGCGACAGTTCCCCAGTATTGTGGAGAGTCATCGGCGGTGAGGAAGCGTGGGGATTTGCCAGTTACGGAGGCGGTATCCGTCGCCACGACCCTCCACCGGATCATCTGCCCCTGAAGGAGACCAATGGCTGAAATCGTGGTGCCGTAGACCTTGTCCCCTGCGGCGCCATCGCCGTGCAGGCCGTCGTCCAGCATGGGGAGGGATTGCTCGGCGCCGAACATGATCCGCCATTTCAGTTCGACGGAGAGCAGGGGATGCACGGTGGGAATAACCTCCGCGGTGATGGGAAGCGTGACCGGCAATGATGCCGGATTTACCTTGATCTCGTAGAGAGTGGCGTCGGATGCGTCATC
>JAYVJI010000170.1:0-2450 GCA_043769435.1 Verrucomicrobiota bacterium | reverse complement strand
CGCAGGTCCATCATCTTGGACCTGACTGGTAAAGGCATCTCCAGCGCCAGCCTGGACGGGATCGACATCGGTCTCAAGCGCCGCAGCGGCGGACCGCCCCCTGCATTCATTTCCCTAGAATTTCACGGCGCAGGAGGGGCCGTCGCCCGGCTGCGAATGTCCCCGGTGGAAGCGACCGCAGACTTCCGGGTGGAATACATCACCCGTTTCCTGCGTGACACATGGCCCCGCCCCGGCTTCATGGTAGAACGGCTGGAAATCTCACTTGAGGGCATGCCTGGTGGACGGGTCCTTGAACTCAAGCATGTCAACCTTTGGGAACGTTGACCGCGGATTCGGGCTGATCCGGGTCCTGCCGGCGGCTCCCGCAGCCCGTGGCGAATTATCAAGTTTGAGCTTGCTCCCCGCGGCAGGCTGCTACAGCCACGGCACGTTATCTTCTCTCCCCGGGGTTTGTCCCGTTTTCTAATTCTCTATGCCTGATTTTATTCTTTGGATGTTCGCTGGCCTCATCGGCGGCGTTGTGAGCGGTTCCTTTTTTGAATGGAGTATCCACCGGTTTGTGATGCACAAGCCAGTGGGGAGATTCCGCTACGCCTTTGATGCCCATGCCGTGGTCCACCATCAGACTTTCAAAGCAGATCACACCTATCACCTGATTCACGAAAAGGACAAAGAAACGATTCCGATGGCTTGGTGGAATGGGCCGGCCCTGATCGCGATGGGCGTGAGCCCCTTCCTTCTGATCTCTTGGATGACTGGACAGTGGGGCATAGTAGTCGGCAGCATGGTGGCCTACGGCCTGTACTACGCCGCCTATGAATACACACATTGGTGCATGCACCTGCCAAAGTCCCGGCGACTGGAGCAATCATGGGTATTCCAGCGACTCAATGGGCACCACATTCTGCACCACCGCTACATGCATAAGAATTTCAATGTGGTTTTTCCCTTGGCTGACTTCTGCATGGGCACATTGTTGCTGCGCTCGAAGACTAAGTTTGCTCAAGCGACAGGTCCCTCCGTTCCGAACCTCCAGCCCAGGGATGTGCCGGTGGCGGCTTGACCGCACGGTGGTCTGCCAGTAGCAGCAGGGAATGCCTTCTCTACCGTTCCCCCGCAGACTCACGCCCGCCCATGGCGTATTCGCGCTTGTTGCGGGTTTCATGGCGATCTTTTTCTTGTGGCCTATAGGGGTCACGCTGCGCGAAGCGTTCGTGCGTCCGGGGAAGGGTTTCACGTTGGAATATGCCGCAGAAATATTCCGGAATCCAGTCTACGTGGAGGGACTGTGGAACTCCCTGAAAATGGCGGTGGGCAGCACCATCGGAGCGTTGCTCATAGCGCTGCCGCTCTCGGTCCTTGCTAACCGTTATGAGTTTCGCGGTAAAGCCATCCTCACCTCACTGCTGCTGATCCCACTGATCCTTCCGCCGTTTGTGGGAGTCATCGGCATCAAGGAAATCCTGGGGCAGCATGGAGCGCTGAATGCACTGCTGACCTCCCTGGGGCTGATGTCTGCGGAGCGCCCCATGGACTGGCTGGGCAGCGGGCGGCTGGCCGGGGTCATCATCATGAACAGCCTGCACCTTTACCCGATCCTCTACCTCAACATCACAGCGGCCCTTGCGAATATTGACCCTGCGATGGATGAGGCCGCTGAAAACCTGGGCTGCACCCCGTGGCGGCGGTTCAGACGGGTGACCCTGCCTCTGGCCATGCCCGGGATTTTTGCCGGAGCCAGCATCGTCTTCATCTGGGGATTCACTGAGCTGGGCGTGCCGCTGATGTTTGACTACAGCAGGGTCACGAGCGTCCAGATATTTGATGGGATCAAGGATCTGGGAGGAAACCCACTGCCGTATGCCCTCGTCGCGGTGATGCTGACAGTATGCGCGGGCATCTTCGCCGTCAGCAAGTTCACCCTGGGCCGGGATAATTTCTCAGGCGGTGGCAGGGCCAGTATGGCGGCGAGGACCGTGCCGCTGACAGGAATGAAAGCATGGCTGGCTGCGGCTGCATTCCTTTCCGTGATCCTCCTCGCAGCCCAGCCACACATCGGGCTCGTTCTTCGCTCTGTGGCTTCTGACTGGTATGATACGGTGCTGCCCACCGCCCTGACTACCTCTCACTACAAGGATGCGCTGAGCCATCCACTCACCGTCCCATCCATTCAAAACAGCCTGAAATATGCCGGAGTGGCAACTCTCATCGACTGCGTGCTGGGCGTAGCCATCGCCTGGGTCTGTGTGCGGACCAAGCTGGCGGGCCGCCACTTGCTGGATGCGAATGCCTGGGCTGCCGCGCGGGCGCAGAAGCGCGGCGGCGGCGCGGAGTTGATCCCTCTGGAGGTGGCGCTGGCGGAGGACCGCTGGCAGGCGGAGCCGGCGGGCGTGGCCCCGGAGGCGGCGTTTGACAGGGCTTGGGCGCATACGGTCATAGACCGCGCC
>JAYVJI010000169.1:0-2148 GCA_043769435.1 Verrucomicrobiota bacterium | reverse complement strand
TGAATGAGCTTTGGGTGATCGTCGAACTCGATCTTGTGAACCCCCTCAATGGGTGACTTGAACGCCTCAGCGAGATCCTTGATGTCGTTGATCACTTTGTCATTCACTTTGGTGACGATGAGCGTGCGCAGGCTCTCGTAGCCTACCGTTCCCGGAGCGGGGAGCACGCCGCTCAGGAAGACCAGTTTGCGGCGGCCCTGTTTCATTACCTCTTCCTGGTTCGTCTGTGCATAGAGCAGCCGGAAAGGGGCACGTTCCCGCCATTCGCGCCCGGCGAGTTGGAGGTAGTTCATGGTCAATTCCTGGAAGAGCAGACCTCCGTGAATGATGTAACGCGGACCACGGTCGAACATATAGGGGTCCACGAGATAGTCCGACGGATTGCGACGAAGCATTTTGCAGTCAATATCGGTCGGCTTGCCGTCACGGACGACATGCAGTTTCACCACATCACCCACACGGACGGCGCCGCGCAGCAGATGACTGCTGGCGAGCAGGCCGAAATCCGGATCGTTGTAGTAGCCGCGGCTGTCGAGTTTGTGCCCATTGATGGACAGCAGCACATCGCCTTCCTTCAAGCCGGCCTGCTCTGCGGAAAAGCCGGGCGTCACTCCGGTGACAAGGATTCCACCTTCGACCCCATCCAGCTTCAAATACCGCCGGAGCTGCGGATCCAGCGTCTGGCTGGTCTTCGCTCCGACATTCGGCACCCCTTCGTAGGGCATCGCGGCGGCATCACTCAGAAACCGGTCAATGATTTGCGGCGGGATAATGTCGGCCACCTGATCGCGCGAATTGTAGCGGATCAACATGCCTGCGAGCTTTCCCTCATGCACCACCGGCAGGGTGAACGTCCCCGCGCGATACTGAACAGCACCGTTCGCCTGAAAAATAAGGAATGCGGAGTCCTCAAGGAAGTAGCCGCCGATATCCACGCGCTGGAGATCCAGTGGCGAAGTCACCGGGGCTCCATTGTTCTCATACTGCCACACCGCGATCGTTGCCTTCGGCTTCAGCTTGGAGTCAATTTCCAGCGGGATCATTCCTTTGAAAAAATCGCCCGGATCACCGGCGGGCACGATGGTCGCAAGGTTCAGTTCATAGTCCACGGTCTCCACCTTGCTGACAAGCTTGCGACCGGACGCAGCCATCTCCAGTTCAACATAACTCGCGTCTTGAGCGAGTTCGGCGGTGACAAGGACGCGATTACCGGCAAGCAGCGCACCGAGGCCGCGCCGCGTGGCGGGATTGAGTTTCTGCCAAGGGAGACCGAAGTTGTATCCCTGACTGGTGATGTTCACCCGCATCATGGATTTCTCCGGCGAGGGACCATCTTCTGCACGGGTCGGCAATTGGACTGTCAGACAAACGAGAGCGGCGGAGAGAAAGTGACGAATGGTCATGGGGAAAGGGAAAGGCTGAATGATGGATCCAGAAAGAAGGGCTTTACTCGATGTAGCTGGCGTCCTTCACGTCGTACTTTTCCATGATCCGCGGCTGAGCGGCGGCGGCCTCTTTAGCGTCGAGCACGATGGGCCGGCCCTCACCCAGCAACTTCACAGTGATGTATCCCTCCTTCGGCTCCTTCTTTAGTGCCTCGTCCACATCCTTGAGCCGCAGGATCTTCACGCCGTTGATCTCATCTACGATCTGGCCGGTGAACTCCCGGGTGTAGGTGTTGATACTGTCCGGCAGCACGCTGGTGAATATCACCGGCTGCGGCCGCTCCTTGTAGAGGGCGTCGTTGGAGAAATACTGGAAGTAGTAGCGGGTCCGCAGATTCGTCGCGTTGATCGCACCCATGAGTGGCGAGTCCATCGGCTGGAAAACAAGGCCCGCGAAAGTCACATACTGCGGGCGCTGCTCATACTTGTTCGCAGTCATCATGTAGTGCGAGGTGTTCTTGAGGGTGATTTCCTCCTCCCTCATTTTGCCATCGCACCAGATGCGCAGTTTGAGTTTATCTCCCGCGAACTTCCGTTCCACCACCTCCGCCATTTCCATCTGCTCACCCTCAATATCTATGCTGCCATTGCTCTCGATGGTGTGGCCATCAATGGCCAGGATCACATCGCCCACATGGACCACGCCGGCGCATGAGCCATCCGCATCCACATTGGAAACAAGCACCCCGGCCTCATCGTCCGG
>JAYVJI010000168.1:0-2709 GCA_043769435.1 Verrucomicrobiota bacterium | reverse complement strand
CGCGGCAACCGGTTTTTGACTCGGGGCTGTTTTACAGCGGCACTAGCAGCTTTGGTATTCTGAAGGAGCGTACCGGAACGGATGATGCGCTCCGTGTGCGCCAGCGTATCGATGAACTGGAAGGAAAACTCGCCGATCCCGAAGTGCTCGCCAACCTCAACGAGCTGGAGACCCAGTCCGATGTCGCCCAGCTCCGCTCCAGCCTCATCGAGCCCTCCTTCACCCGCAGCTTCAGCTTTCACCAGCTCTACTACCCAGCGAATCTCGGGAACTCCTTCACCCTCACCCCACGGCTGGGCGCCGGCTACAGCAGCTACTCCAGTATAGATGGCCCGCAGCCCGCCAGCGACAGCCGCTTCATCCTAGCTGCCGGGCTTGACGCCTCATTCAAAATGTCCAAATCCTATGACGACATAGTCAACCCCGCCCTCGGACTCGACGGCATCCGGCACGTCATCCAGCCCTACCTGAACTGGTCGTTCGTCAGCGCGGAGCCGCTGGGCGAACAATTCCGCGGGATCGACCGCTACGTGCTCTCCACCCGGCCCCGCCCGCTGGACCTCTCCGGCTTCACCGCCGTGGACAGCCTGCGGGACTGGAATGTCGTTCGCCTCGGCATCTTCAACCGCCTCCAAACCCGGCGGAACAACAGCACCTTCAACTGGCTCACGGCTAACACCTACATCGATGCCTTCATTTACGATCCGGAGTTTTCCCGCAGCCACTCAAATCTCTACCAAGACATCGAATGGCGCCCGCTCCCATGGACGAAGCTCAACCTCACCGCCCAAATCCCAACCGGTGGCGACTTCTCCTTTACCGAGATCAACACCCGGGCCACTTTCATGCCGACAGACTACCTCGATCTCCTCGTCGGCCACAGACTCCTAACAAACCACCCTTACTTCCGGGACAGCAACCTGCTTGATATCGGTGCCTATGCCCGCATCAACGAAAACTGGGGAGTGAGCGTCTATGAGCGTTATGAGCTGGATGACAGCACCCTCGAACTCCAGCAATACAGCGTCCACCGGGATCTGAACAGCTGGACCGCCAGCGTTGGTGCCACCGTCCGCGACAACCGCGGCCAAAGCGACTGGGGAGTCCTCTTCAGCCTCACCTTGAAGGACTTCCCTTCCGTGCGGGTGCCTATCGACTTTGACCCCAGCGGCGGCCGCCGCTAAGCATAACCTTGCCACTACGCACCGCATGGGAGCCTACTTCCTGCGCCGGTTCTTGTTGATCCCTCCCACGCTGCTGGGAGTGACTTTCCTCGTTTTCATCATGAGCCGCTTTGTTCCCGGCGGACCCATGGAGCAGCGCCTAGCAGAAATGCGGAAAGCCGGCGAGGGGACGGCCAGAAGTGGTCCCGGGCAACAGGCCCTAAGCGAGGATCAACTGGAACAGCTCAAGGTCACCTTCAGACTGGACCAAAATCCTGTGGCCGGTTACTTTTCATGGCTGGGAGTCTGGCCATATGCAGACCAGAGACGGCGGGTGGAATTTGGAAAAGATGAACAGGAACAACATGTCAGATCACCCGGCCCGCGGGACCCGTTGATCATCCGGCGCACTGCACCCGGAACCTTTGAAATTTCCGGTGAAAACGGAAAACCCACAGCCTGGCAGTGCCGCCCCGTGAATAAAAAAGCGCCGGAACAAGGTGCCCGGGAAAACGCGGCCCCGGAACTGGATAAAGTGGAAATTTACCGCGAACGCTTTTCTGGGGTGCTTCAGGGAAATTTTGGAAACTCCTTCCGGTATGGCGAACCCGTGCTCAATGTCGTGACCGAACGCTGGCCAGTGACGATTTATTTTGGACTTTTGACATTGCTTTTCTCTTATCTCGTTTGCATCCCCCTTGGTATTTTCAAGGCCCTGAAACACCGGACTGCGGGGGATTCCATCAGCTCCATCCTGATCTTTTGCGGATACGCTATCCCTGGTTATGCCCTCGCCGCGCTGATGGTCAGTGGCTTCCTTGTAGTCAAAGGATACTTCCCGTCCGGTGGGCTCACCAGCAATCAGTTTTCGGAATTGAACCTGTTAGGCAAAATCAAGGACGCGCTCCACCACACCGTGCTGCCGCTTTCCTGCTACCTGGTAGGTGCCTTCGCCTTCCTCTCCACATTGATGAAGAATCAGCTCATGGATAATCTCGGCGCGGATTACGTTCGCACCGCCGTTGCCAAAGGCGTGCCCTACTCCAAAGCGGTGACCCGTCATGCCCTGCGAAACGCATTTATTCCTATCGCCACCAATCTCGGCCAGTCGCTTTCCTATTTTGTAGGCGGGTCGTTCCTCATCGAGCGCGCTTTTGATATCAACGGCCTCGGGCTCCTCGGGTTCGAGTCCATCGTAGACCGCGATACCCGGTCGTCATGTTTATCGTCACTCTATCCGCTGTATTTATGCTCATGGGGAATATCCTGAGTGACTTCCTCGTCGGCCTGACTGATCCCCGTGTTCGCTTCGAGTAACCATGGCTCTCAACTCACTGGCAAAAAAACGGCTGACCCGGTTCTGTTCGATCCGCAGGGGATTCTGGTCACTGATCCTGCTCGTCCTGCTGCTGGTACTGGCCGTTTTTTCTGAACTCTGGATCAGCGGGCGGGCACTCGCTGTGCGCTATGATGGCAAGCTTCACTTTCCCTCTTATGGCGCTATTATTCCAGGCAACACCTTCGGCGAAACTTATGCCTATGAAAC
>JAYVJI010000167.1:0-6787 GCA_043769435.1 Verrucomicrobiota bacterium | reverse complement strand
ACGGACGCCATGGGTTCACGGTGATGCTGGCCCGCTCTAACATTGCCCTGCGCGGCGGAGATGCCTCGGGGAATGCGGGGTCCGGCGTGGAAGTCAGCGACGGAGCTACCCTGACAGCCACGGATACAGCATTCCGCAATAATGCAGAAGCGGGGATCTTCACCCATGACCGGGCCAGCGCCATCATCCTGACAAAAGTGGAATCTGCGGGAAACCGGGCGGGCATTCTGCTCAACCGGGGCGGCAAAGCGAACCTGACTGAGTGTGTGTTGATAAAAAACAAGGAGCACGGCCTTGATGCTGGAGAGTCAGGAGACATCGATGCCACGGGATGTACAATAGAGGGGAATGATCAAGTCGGCGTGCGGCTCTTCAGCAAGGCAAATCAGCCGGCAAGCATCAAGCTGGAAAAATCCAGGGTCTTGAAAAATGCCCTCGGGGGGATCGCTGTTTTTGGTTCTGGATTAAGGCCGGAAATCCTGAATAATGAACTGGGCCCGAATGGCCAGTTTGACCTGTATTTCACCGACGGAGCCGGAGGCCGCGCTGAGGGGAATAATTGCCTGACAGCGGGAGCAGGAATAGTGGCGGATGAAGGGACGAGCCCGGAAATGGGCTCCGGAAATAAGCAACTACCAAAGGGACCCGGCTAAATTTAACAGCCAATCCTGCTGTGCTATTTGACGGCTGACTTCGTTCCGGTCCGGTTACCGCCCTCACCTCGCTAGGCTAGCTGGTCTGCCACCAAAAATCCGGCCCAGTCTTTGGCTGTTTATTTTTGGCGGGGCTCCTAACCTAACCTAAGCCCTGACTGGCGCGCCGGAAACCTTCACCGCTTCCATCAGCGAGCGGATCAATGCGGGATCCTTCCGGCCCGGCGCAGTCTCTACTCCACTGGCCAGGTCCAGTCCGTGAGGGCGCACATCGGCTAGCGCTTTGGCGGCATTTTCAGCTGTGATGCCGCCGCTGAGAATGAGCGTTTTTTCCGGAAAGCGCTGCACGGCCGCTGCGGCCAGCGACCAGTCGCTCAGCATCCCCGTGCCGCCGAATGTGCCCGGGGCATGCGCATCCAAGATGTAAGCGTCCGCGGCGAAGCGTTCCAGTTTGACGAGATCCGCGTCGGAGCGCAGTGCCAGTGCCCGCAGCACCGGGAGCCCCATGTGTTTTGTTTCTGTCAGGAACTCCGGTGATTCATCCCCATGCAGCTGGATCGCATGGAACCTGCCACTGTCCACCGTGGCCTGGATGGTGGCCAGCGATGCATTCACAAAAAGGGCTACCAGCATAGGCCCGCCGGAGCCCGCCGGCAGCCACTCCAGTGCCTCATGAAGGGGGATGTATCGTTTGGATTTGGGGAAAAAATTGATACCGATGGCGCTGACCCCGGCGGCCGCGCAGCAGTCGGCATCCTTCTTCAGGGTGATACCGCAGACCTTGATCCAGGGCTGGGCGCTATCCTGAGGAAAATGCATAACTGAGTCGAATTGGGGGTTAATCGAAGTGGGAAACGTAAAGAAAGCGGCTGCAGTTTGAGCAAGTGGTCAGGACTCGGTCCGCCTTGGCTGAGGCGGCACAGGCGGCGGTGACCTTCATGTGGCAGCCCTTGCACACGGCGCCATGCATTTCGGCTATGGCCACATCTCCCCGGTGGTTGAAGATGCGGTCATAACGCATGAGCAGGTCGGCCTCTATGCCTGTTGCTTTTTCCAGCCGCTCTTTTTCGGCCTCAGCCAGCTGGGTGGTCACATTGAGCCTGCGCTCGGACAGCCGGGCGAGGTCGGAGTCCACCTGTAACTGAGTTTCCGCGAGGCTCTTTTGCGCGGTGGCTAGAACGGCCTTCAAGGCCTCGCTTTTTTCCATGATTACCAACTGCTCGTCCTCCATGCGGTTCACGTCAGAGGTGTAGCGCTCCACCTCATGGCCCAATGCCCTGAACTCCTCATTCTTGCGGGTCTCGAACTGCTGGGTCTTCAGCTTTCCGATCGTGTCTCTCCGGGTGTCAGTCTGTAGTTCCAGATTCTTGAGCAGCACTTCATTTTGCATGATGGCCTCCTTAGCAGCCTTGACTGCGGCGGTGTCGCTGGCCAGTCTTTGCCTTGCCTGTTCCTCATCCGCAGGCAGTCGTTTCAGGTCCAGCCGGAGCCGACGGATGGTTTGGTCTTTGTCTTGGAGAATTAGCAGCTTTTCCAGTTCGGGTGGCATGATAACGTCGACCCTACCGATGGCCGTGGCTTCGTCAAGATCGCTCTCTACTTGCGCTCGGGCCGGGAGCGGGCGAGTCGCAGGCTTCATGTCCCTGCGTCCCACCACTCTTCCGGAGCTTTGCGAAGCTGTAAGGTCCCATGCCTGCGTGATCCCGCGAGGCGGAGGCTCCAAGCCTGCGCTCACGCAGTGGTGTCCCCAGGCCACGTTGCTGGAGCTTTCCTCACTCTCGGGTATGCTGGAATATGAGCCTGATGAGTACACCTTCACCGCGATGGGAGGCACTCCTCTGCGCGAGGTGGAGGCCGCCCTAGCCTCACATGGCCAATACCTGCCGTTTGATCCGCCGCTCTCCGCTGCTGGCGCCACGCTGGGCGGGACGCTGGCGGCAGCCATGAACGGGGCGGGCCGGCTGCGCTATGGCGGGGTGAGGGACTTCATCATCGGTCTGGCTTGGGTGGATGGCTCGAGCACCGTGAGACGAGGCGGGGGTAAGGTCGTGAAGAATGCGGCGGGCTTTGATTTTCCTAAATTTTTTTGCGGTTCGCTGGGCTGCATGGGAATCGTGGCGGAGGTGTCGCTCAAGGTCTTTCCAGCCCCTGCAGCGCGGGCTTCGCTGGTGTTTTCCTGCCGAGACATGGGGGATGCCGCTGGCTGTGCCGCTTTCATTTGCAGTCAGTCCTGGGAGGTGGAGGCGCTGGAGCTTTTGCCAGGGGCTGAGCCCCAGGTGATAGCCCGGTTCATGGGAAATGCGGGCCCGCTGGAGCAGCGGCTAGCGGATATGCCGCGTCTGGCGGGACGTCCCGCACGGCGCATGAGCGAAGCAGAGGCCGACGCTTTTTATGCCGGGCTCAGTGCGCTGAACATCGGTGCCGCAGAGGCCCCGCTGGCCCGCGTCGCGATGACCATGGCGGATCTGCCCGCTCTGGAACGCGCCCTGCCTCCGGCTGCGGTGCGGCACTACAGCATGGCCGGGCACTCCGCACTGATCAGCGGTGTAGAAGCATCAGAGCTGCACGTTATCCTAACAAAGCTGGACCTGACCGGGCTCGTCCTCCGGGGCGCCTGCCGCCATCCCCGTCTGGGCCTGCCGGCGGCCACGGTGCTGGAGGCAGCTCTGAAAAAAGCGCTGGATCCTGCAGGAAGGTTTCCTGATATCAATGCAGCCTGATTTTTTCCATGAAACATACGATCGATCCCTCTACCTCCGGTCCCGCAGGCGCTGCTATGGCCCATGCCGTCCAGGCCTGCGTGCATTGCGGATTTTGCCTGCCAGCCTGCCCTACATTTCAGGTTATGGGCCAGGAAATGGACACGCCGCGCGGTCGCATCGTGCTGATGAAAAAAGTGCTAGAAGGCACATTGCCGCTGGAGCAGGCACTGCCTCATCTGGACCGTTGCCTAGGTTGCCTAGCCTGTGAAACGGCTTGCCCCAGCGGAGTCCCTTACCGGGAGCTGATCAGTCCCTTCCGGGCACTCGCCATGGAGCGCCGGAAACTGGGAGTCTGGGAGCGCCTGCGCCGCCGGATGCTGCTGAGCACGCTACCTTATCCTGGCAGGTTCCGCATGGCTGCCCGCATGGGAGCGCTGGCCCGGCCCATCCGGCGGTTCCTGCCTGCGGCGCTCAGACCCATGCTGGAGCTGTTGCCCGCATCACTCCCCGCGGCTCAGCGCTTGGAGCCTTTTTATCCAGCTGCCGGTCAGCGCCGCGCCCGCATTGCCCTGCTCGCCGGCTGTGCGCAGCAGGTGCTGGCACCGGAGATCAATGCCGCCACGGTGCGCCTCCTCACTGCGCAGGGGATAGAAGTAGTCATCCCTCCGCAGCAGGGATGCTGCGGCGCTCTGGCCTGGCATACCGGTGCAGGCGGCGAGGCCCGTGCCGCAGCACGACGGAACCTCACAGCGTTCCCTCAGGATGTAGACGCTATCCTAACCAACGCGGCGGGCTGTGGAAGCGGCCTGCATGAGTATCCCCTGATCCTGAAAGGCACTGCGGAGGAGGCCGCCGCCACTGCTTTCGCCGCACGCGTGCAGGATGTTAGTGCCTTTCTCTATGAACTGGGGCTGCGCGGAAGTCTGCGCGGGGCCGGTCCCCTGAAGGTAGCCTACCACGACGCCTGCCATCTCAGTCACGCTCAGGGAGTGCGCAGTGCCCCCCGTGAGTTGCTGCGTCTCATCCCAGACCTGGAGCTGGTGGAGATACCTGATGGTGATATCTGCTGCGGCAGTGCAGGTAGTTATAATGTAGATCAGCCGGAGACCGCCGCGGAACTGGGACGCCGCAAGGCTGCCGCTATTCTCAGCACCGGTGCCCGCTGTGTCGCTGCCGGAAACATCGGCTGCCTCACCCAGATCGCGCTTCATTTCGCCGGTAAGCCGGACGCCCCGCAGGTAGTGCATACCATGGAATTGCTCGCCCGCGCCACCCAGGACCAGTCATCATGACTTCCTCCCTGACGACGAAATTCCATGCCGTCGCTGCCGCGTGCCTCTCCACCTGTGCCGCGTGGAATGCCAGCGCACAGGAGTTGACCCTAACAGCAGCAGAACAGCAAAAAGTCCTCGCTGCTCTCATGCAGCCAAGCTCCGGCGTCCCTGCTGTGACCTACGAAATACTGAATGCCGCGGCCCTCAGGACACTCATGGCAGAGCACCCAGCTGGCGTAGAGTTCATCCGCGGCTCACCGGTGGCCCCGGTTCCTTGGAAAACTGTCGCGGTGCGGGTTCCGGGCGGGCCGGGCTATTTCCGGCCAGGCAGTTATGCCGCAGCTGATGCCCCGGCCTGGCGGACCGCCGTGGTCAGGCTGGTGAAGGAGGGGGCTCAATCCCTGATCCTCGATCTCCGCGCCCCCGCAGCGGATGGTGCCGGAATTGACGCCGCTGTCCTCGCCGGCATCTTCATGCCCTCGGGCAGAGATGTCCTCGTGGCCAGCGAACCCGTGAAATCCTCAGGAGCACAGGTCTTCACCGGGCGGCTGGCCGTGCTCGTGGATCTGAACACCGGAAATGTCGGAGAGGTCCTCGCTGGCATCCTGCACACCCACCGGGCGGCCTTTCTCATGGGCGCAACCACCCGTGGGCGGGCCGCGGATTTTGCAGAGATTTCCATCCGGGAGGCTCCGGAGTCCCTAACACTGCGCTATCCCCTGTGTCGTTGGCAGGTTTTGGGCGGCGTAGATTTTTTCGGAAAGGGACTGCCGCCGGATCTTTCCCTGCCCGGAACTGAAAAACCCAATGCCGCGTTGGAAAAAGTGCTGGCCGCCGAGGGTGCCGCCGCCGCCGTCACTGCACCTACATGGCCCCGCATGAACGAAGCAGCACTGATCGATAAATCCATTCCCGAACTGGCATGGAGGATCAAGGCCCCGGAGCCGCCGCCCCCGGTGGATCCCGTCATGATCGCCGCACTGGACATCCTCCGCGCTGACCGGCTGCTGCCAGTCCCGCCGGCAAAATAGTAAGTTGTTAGGAAAAAAGGGCAAGGAGCCGCAAAAACCAGTTGCACTATGCCCGCAGTGATGTAAGACAGCCACGCGGGATAGAGCAGCCCGGTAGCTCGTCAGGCTCATAACCTGAAGGTCATAGGTTCAAATCCTGTTCCCGCAATTTTCTAAAGCCCCTGTAACGGTTCGCGTTACGGGGGCTTTTTTATTAACAGGGCGTGGCGCTCTTATTAAAGAAGCGCGCCGCCTCGGGAATCGACGAAGTGACCCACGCGGAATATGGTGAAAGACCAGCCGGAAATCTGCGGGATCTGGAAACCCGCCTGCGTGAAGGGGCCATAGCGTGCCCAAAACGGAAAGCGGCAGGGATTGCCCGTGTTGCCCGTGGGGTTTGGAAAGAACTAACGGGTCATCTCCGCTGCGCTCGATCTCAATCTCCAATACTGAGGGCAAACCATTTTGAAAACCTGTTCTTTTCAGTTTGCCGCTTCCTGTGACAAAAAAATTTGCAGCCCGGCACAGCCAACGTGCGAAAAGCTGTGCAATAAAACGCAAGCGAGGCATTTTTGTCTTGCTGCGGGCATGGGCAGCGCTCAGACAGGTGAGCTATGTCCATCTCAGGAACGATGAAAATCTTCAGCGGCAGCGCTCACCCGGAACTCGCGGATCGCATCTGTGCGCATCTGAACATCCCGCGCTCAGACGCCACGGTTAAGTCGTTTCCGGACGGCGAGACATTTGTGAAGATCAATGAAAATGTCCGCGACCGGGACATGTTCATCATCCAGCCCACTTGTCCGCCTACTAACCATAATCTGATGGAGTTGCTGATCATGGTGGATGCAGCGCGGCGTGCCAGTGCCGCCCGGATCACGGCCGTGATCCCGTTCTTCGGCTATGCCCGGCAGGACCGGAAGGACCAGCCCCGGGTGCCCATCACTGCCAAGCTGGTGGCTAATCTACTGACCGCAGCCGGGGTGAACAGAGTGCTGACCATGGACCTGCACGCCGGGCAGATACAGGGCTTCTTCGACATTCCGGTCGACCACCTCTATGCCGCGCCCGTGCTCATCCGGCACCTCCGCAGTCAGGGGCTGGGAGGGGATAGTCTGGTGGTGGTCTCCCCGGATGTAGGCGGCATC
>JAYVJI010000166.1:0-3041 GCA_043769435.1 Verrucomicrobiota bacterium | reverse complement strand
ATCGCTCCTGATCGATCACAAAGGTATCGAACTGGACAAAAGCACAGTCTGTCGTTTGATGAAAAAACTGGGATTGAGTCCGCAGGTGCCCTTGTATCGCTCCTATCGGCAGAACCAGATAAAGGTGAAGTCTTACTTGAAGCAACGCTATCCCAAGGCCCAGCAGTGGGCAAAGCAGCAAGGGGCGATGATTTTCTTTGCAGACGAAAGCCGGCTGCGAGCGGATGGGCACAGTGGCACGACGCGGCCCCCCTTAGCAGAGACTCCAGTGGTAGCGGATAGTGGCGACCGATTTGGTATAAACATGATTTCTGCTGTCAGTGCCCAAGGACAAATGTATTTCCAGTGCTTCGAGGCCAAGATGGAAAGCCAATGCTTCATCGACTTCTTGAAGGAGCTACGCCAGTCGGCCGGCCAGCCCATTTTGGTTATTGTGGATGGGGGACCGTATCACAAGAGTAAAGCTGTGAAAAAATTTCTTGAAACGGAAGGAACAAGTATGGAAATAATGGTAATATTATATACACCATACAGCCCTGAAATCATTCCTGATGAGCAAGTATGGATGGCCGGATCACCCACCGAAAGCTCCACTTTTTAACAACGACCTTCCAGCCATCGACCGTGGCGACTTCGATGGCATCAGCTCCCGGAATGGGACCTGTGTGGCTGATGCGACAGAGGGTAGCGTGTTTTCGTGATATGGATGCTACAGCCAATCCTGACAATTCCGGGGGAACGGTTTTCTATTTTCTAATATGGACCCGCTTCTAGCTCGGTCACTCCGCCTGTGCCAAGCTGAAAGTACCAGTCGAGAATACCCTGCCCGTAGAAAAGATAAATAAGGGCTCCGGCAGCAAGGTAGGGGCCAAAGGGAATACGGGCAGCCCACTCCCGCCGACGGAAGAGGATCATGATGAGAGCGATGCTGGCACCGATGATGCTGCCGGCAAAGATGGTGAAGAGGACGGCCTTCCAGCCGAGAAACGCGCCCACGCAGGCCATCCAGTTGGCATCCCCCATGCCCATGGCCTCACGGGGCTGCTCGACCAGCTTGCACTGCCCGGAGATGGATTTGACCCCTTCCAGATCAAAGCTGCGCGCCTCTACACCATCCCTCTCCAACCGCACGCTGCTCTCCGCGATGATAAGTTTCCCTGATGAGAAAATCTCGCTATTTATCACAATATCCGTGGCCTCAATGTGGAGGCGGTCACTAGGACGATTAAAAATATTGCTCCAAACCTCGTCTTCGCCGCACACCGTGAATACTGGCTCCGGCGAGCCGTCTGGCTGAGAAATGCTCCAGTCCACGGGATCGTCGAAGGTCAGCTTTATCTTGCCAAAAGCCAGCTTACCCAGCTGCACGATGCACCAGATGATGCCAAATCCTAGGGCAGCAGCACCCAGTCCATGGAGCAGATTTTCCCAGCGGGGTCCGGGCACAAAACGCTCCAGAATAGCATAAGAAGCGATCAGCCCGGCGATGGTGCCACCCCACGTGATCCGGTGCGGCAGGATCTGGTGGTCGATGTCTATATAAGAACCGGCAACACACAGAGCAATGAAAACCCACGCAGCGAGCACCGAATACAGCCATGAGCGGGAATCCAGCGGCAGGCCCAGTTCCAACTGCGGCCCGGCGATACGCCAGAGCGCCATCACGAAGAGAAAACCCGTCAGCGCTTCCACCAGCGGATACCGCACCGAGATAGGCTGACGGCATTTAGCACACTTAGCACGCAACAGGATCCAGGACAGAATCGGGATATTCTGCCAGACCGGAAACTGATACTGGCACTTGGGACAAAACGAGCGCCGGGGCTCCGAGGTCGTCATTCCCAGCGGCAGGCGGTAAATCACGACGTTCAGGTATGAGCCAATGCAGCAACCGATAGCGAAAGCATACAAAGTGAGCTGCCAAAAAGCTGGCGAATGGGTCAAGTCAGGCATCTGAACTGGGTGATGGAAGAAAATTGGCCTTAGCCAATGCGATCTCGCATTATTACTAAGTAAAACAATAATATCCATAATATTGTAGTTTTCGCAATCTGATTCTTGCACAATCTGCCGGAACTAGCCGGGGTTGAGGGTTGAGGGTTGAGGGTTGAATGACGAATGACGAATGCTGGGCAAGGCAATGCCCTGGGCTCGGACCCGGCCTGGATCCGGAGAGCCAACCTCAAAATGCCCGAATCAATCGCCATGGCGTACCAATTCCCCCGGCAAGATCCGGATTGCGCGTCCCCCAATGCAGGTGCATATTCCGGTCTTCTGAAATACCGGTGGACCAGCTGCGTTTATAATCACTGGAACCACCCGCCAACCTCAGCCACGCCAATATGCGTTATACTACCATCCTCCTTTTCACTGCTCAATGCGCCATCACCGCGCGCGGTGACGATACCTTTTTCAAAGACAAGGTCCAGCCGATCCTTGAGGCTAACTGCGTGAGTTGTCACCAGCCATCCAAAGCCAAAGGAAAGCTGCAAATGCATGAGGCTGCGGCTCTGGCCAAGGGCGGCGACAGCGGTGCCGGATTTGTGGCTGGGAAGCCGGATGAGTCGGAGATGATCAAACGGATCATCCTGCCTGCCGGGCACGACGACATCATGCCTTCAGAGGGAGACCCGCTCCCGGCTGGGGATATAGAGATTCTGAAGCAGTGGATCACAGCCGGTGCCGCTTGGCCTGCCGGGGTCACGCTGACGGCGAAAGATAAGGCCGCCGCTCCAGCCGCGCCGCCGCGCGAAACGAGGATCGCGGTGAGCAAAATGGATGTTTATCCCGGAACCATCAATCTGGAAACTGCACGGGATTTTCAGTCATTCATAGCAGTAGCCACCTTCGCCGACGACGTCACCCAGGATGTCACCGGAAATGCTAAATTCACGCTGGCGGATCCCACCATCGCGAAGCTGGAGGGCACCCGGCTCACCCCGCTGAAGGATGGCGCCACAAAGCTAACCGTGGCGTGGCATGACAAGACCCTAGAGATACCCGTGACGGTCAAGGACTGCGCGAAGGACCGGCCAGTGAGC
>JAYVJI010000165.1:0-1659 GCA_043769435.1 Verrucomicrobiota bacterium | reverse complement strand
TGAGCGAGATCTCCCATTTCATTGACGAACTGGCCAATGTCACCCCGGACCTGCGCGCCCCCTACGTGGGCCGCGCCGCCTTTACCCACAAAGGCGGCCTCCACGTCCATGCCGTGCAAAAACTGGCCCGCACCTATGAGCACGTCAGCCCCGGGCTGGTGGGAAATCAGCAGGTCATCGTGCTCTCGGATATGTCAGGGCAGAGCAATATTCTGATGAAAGCGGAAGCCATGGGGCTGAGCATTGAGAAAGGCGGTGCGGTGGTGCGCGATTTGTTGGAAAAGCTCAAGAATCTCGAGAAGGAAGGCTACGAATTTGAAGCCGCTGACGCCTCGTTCGAACTCCTCATCCGCCGCACCCTCGGTGGGATCACTCCTCTCTTCGATCATGTGGAATTTGAGTGCGTCTTCCGCCGTGATACGCTTCGTGACTACGAAAACTGCCTCGCCACTGTGAAGCTCCATCTCGATGGCGAAACCATCCTGACAGTGGCAGAAGGGGACGGACCCGTCAATGCGCTGGACTGCGCCTTGCGGAAAGCCCTGATCTCCCGCTATCCGCAAATCGCGCAGGTGCAACTAACGGATTACAAGGTGCGTATCATCGATGGCCATAGCGGCACCGCAGCCCGCACCCGCGTCCTCATTGATAGCACAGATGGCACCCGTGAATGGTCGACGGTGGGCGTGTCCGGCAATATCATCGACGCCTCATGGCGGGCTCTGGTGGACAGCATCGGCTATTACCTCATGAAGGCCTGAAGCAGGCCCGGCGCCTCTGCACGCAGATCATCCGGACTTTATCTGGAAGAACAGCCGCCCGGAACGTATATTTCCAGCCATGATGCGTCTGCTCCTTATCCCGGTTCTTTGTTTAGCCGCTCCCTTTTACGCCGGAGCCGGACACGAAGCCTTGGCGAAACAAGTAAAGCCTGCCCTCGTAGCGATCTATCCTGCAGGCCGCGAGGGCACGGAATCCGGCATTGGATCTGGATTTGTTATTTCCGGGGACGGACTCATCGCTACCAACTTCCATGTCATCGGCGAAGGCCGGGCGCTGCGGGTGGAATTCGCAGATGGCACCCAGCACGAAGTCACTGCCGTCCATGCTTCCGACCGTGCCCGGGACCTCGCAGTGATCCGGGTGGCGGCCGCGGATCTGCCGCATGTGGAGCTGGGGGATTCCGGAAAAGTCGAGCAGGGCATGGCGGCCATAGCCATGGGGAATCCCCTTGGATACCGGTTCAGCATGGTGGAAGGCATCATCTCCGCCCGGCAGGAAATCGAGGGCCGGCCCATGCTGCAGCTAGCCATGCCGGTGGAGCCGGGAAACAGCGGCGGCCCCGTGCTGGATACCGGTGGAAAGGTCCTTGGGATCGTCACCCTGAAGAGCACTCGCGGGACGAATCTAGGTTTTGCTATCCCAGTGAATGAACTCAAAAGCCTGCTCGAAAAACCCAATCCCGTGTCCATGAAAAACTGGCTCACGATCGGTGCATTGAATCCCAAAGTCTGGCAAGTGCCCTCCACTGGCAGCCCCCGTTGGTCACAACGCGCCGGGGTGATCAAGGTGCGTGGCACCGGGGAGGGATTTGGAGGCCGCAGCCTGTGCCTGTCTGCGCTGCCTCTTCCTCCCAGGCCTTATGAAATCAGCGTCCGG
>JAYVJI010000164.1:0-7031 GCA_043769435.1 Verrucomicrobiota bacterium | reverse complement strand
AGCCATAGCCCCGTTGGGGCAAAGCAGCGCGACCTGCTCTTCCACGACACCGTGGCCCCGCACCTCGCCGCCTACGCGCCCGAGGCCAGCGCCGCCCAGTCGGAAATAGAGGAGGGGTTTCTGGAGCGCCTAGATCCTCGGAAAATCCCTCTTTTCACTGTCTCAAAGCATGAAATGACTGGAGGGACTATGGCCAAGCAGTTTGATTTTCAGCCCAGTAAACACCCGACCCTGCCGGAGGGATACCAGCGTAAGAATGCCTCTGCTGATGAGCAGGTCGAGGAGGTGGTGAAGAGCGCCGTGCGGGATACCGGCACGCCCCGTTCCCACATGATATGCCTGGCTCTGGCGGTGGTGGTGTTCGCCTTTTCCCTCCTGCGCGGGCGCATGGGCTGGGGTGGTATCTCCATCTGTCAGGCCGGCGGCGGACTCGTCATGGTGTGGGCAGTGGCCCAGTGGTTCATGAGTAGTAAATTTCTCATGCCGCTGATCTCTGCCTGCCTAGGGGCCGGAGCCATCGCGCTGCATTTGGCCTGGGCTCCGCTGCTGGCGGGCCTGATGAAGCAGGCGGGGACCCAGGTGAAGCGCCGCCGGGCTGCTACGCGCCGGTTTTGAAATACGCCATGCCGGCTCCACTCCTGACGCTGTCCCCTGAGCCTGTGCCTGTGCCCCCGGAGGCGGACGGCGGCGCATGGGGGGCGGAGATCACTTTCCTCGGTCGGGTCCGCGGCACTGAAAACGGACGGCCCATCAGCGGGATCGAATACACTGCCTATCTGCCCATGGCGCTTCAGTGCCTGGAGCGGATCGCAGCGGATCTCCAGAAGGCGCATGGGGAACATCCGCTCCGCATCCACCACCGGCTGGGATTTGTGCCCACGGGCGAGGCCTCGATCCTCATCGCCGTGGGTGGTCGGCACAGCCCGGAGACTTTTGCGCTCTGTGCGGAATACCTGAAGCGCATCAAGTCCGGCGTGCCGGTCTGGAAAGGCATCCGGTATGCGGATTGATGGCGCCCTCTCCTTTTTTGCCAGCTTCAACCAGTCTCTCGATTTTTCCGATTTTCCATGTCTGCATCACTAACAGAAAACATCCTGCTGCACGGTCAGCCCTCCGCTCCTGAAATCCCTGTGCTCCTGCGCGCGGGCCCACTGCATATGGAACTGGCGGATGGTCAGCTCCGCCACATCCGTCTGGGAGATTCCCGGCTCATCCTGCGCCTGTATCCGGCGGTGCGGGATGCATTCTGGAATACGATCCCGGGCCAGATCACAGAAGCCGCACTGGAGGCACATCCTGACAGCTTTCGGGTGGTCTACACCTCCACGCACCGGAACGGGGATGTGGATTTCACATGGAAGGCGGAGATCACGGGGGATGCCGGCGGGACGGTCCGCTTCGACTTCCGCGGAAAGGCGGGCGCAGCATTCCGGAAGAACCGGATAGGCCTTTGCGTGCTGCATCCCGCCAGTCTCAGCGGGGCAGGTTGTGAAGTGGTCCACGTCAGCGGGGATACAGCGGCGCGGCAGTTCCCGGGTACGGTGGATCCTGCTCAGCCGGTGAAGGGGCTGCATGATTTTCACATTCTGCGCTACGCCGCCGCTCAGGATGTCGTCCTTGAGATGCAAGCCTCCGGCGATGTTTTTGAAATGGAAGACCAGCGGAACTGGACTGATGCCAGTTTCAAAACCTACAGCACCCCTCAGCGCATACCGCTGCCCGCACAGATGCAGGCAGGACAGGAGATCCAGCAAACAGTGACGCTGCGCCTGACGGGTCCCGGCGCTGCCATGCTCCCACCGGCACTGCCGTTCCACCGCCCCGGCCCGGTGGTGATCACCGCAGCGGAGGGACCGACCATTCCCCTGCCCGGACTAGGCGTAGCGTCCGCCTATCACGGACAAGCGCTCAGCGATGCCGAAATGCGGCGCCTCCACAACATGGGGCTGGACCACCTCAGAGTGGATGTCGATGTGAGCGCCTCCGGCTGGGAAGCCGCCTTCCAGCAGGCTCTGCATGAGGCCGCCATCATAAAGTGCGGCGTGGATGCTGCTCTGCACTTGCCGGAGCACGGCGCGGAACTCCAGCTGCCGCGCCTCGCGGATCTGGCCGTGGCCTCCGGTTTGCAGATTCGTTGGCTGGTACTCACGAAAGGCCGTCCCTCGACCACTGCGGCCAGCCTAGGGGCCGCCCGCCAACATTTGCAGGGCCTCATCGGCGGCGGGACCGATGCGGATTTTTTCCAGCTGAATAACAACCGCCCCCCGGCGGAGCTGATGGATTTTGTATTCGTACCGCTGCGGCCCTGCGCGCATCAGTTTGACAATGCGACCCTAGCGGAAAACCTCTCTGGGCAGCGCTATGTGCTGGATGCGCTCAGTGCCATCTATCCCGGACTGCCCGTGCATGTGTCCCCGGTGAATCTCAGGACACGTGCGCAAAAAGGCCCCTCTCCCGGGCCCGGGGAAATGCCTGCCCAGGCTGATGTGCGGCAGATGTCTTTGTTAGGCGCTGCGTGGACTATCGGCTGCATCAAAGCCGTGGCGGAGAGCCGGGCCGGGAGTCTGACCCTGTTCCAGACCACTGGCTTGCGCGGGGTCATGTCCACCGCTGAGGGCTCCGCCGCGCCGCGTGACTTTCACTGCCTAGCCGGTGGCGTTTATCCCGTGTATCATGCTATCAAGGCCGTGAGCAGCCGCGCGGGCCGCGTGGTCCCGGCGCACAGCACGGACCCGCTGCGTGCGGAGGCAGTGATCATGAAAACACGCGACGGCTTTGCTGCCATAGCCGTGAACTACACGCCGCAGACAGTCACCGTGGCACTGAAAGATGCGTCGGGAGCACCGCTTTTCCGACACGCTGCCAGCAGTACCTTGCACGCAGGGAATGCTGCGGAATGGATGGCTGAGCCGGAACGCCAGCCCCCGCCGGCCTCCACAGTCAGTGAAGGGGTGCTAGAGATTCCAGCGTTCGGCGTCACCACCGTCGAGTGGGCGTGAGCCTGCCGCCCTTGTCTGCGAGCTTCCTTTTCACGGCCATCTGAGCGGAGCCCTGCCCAGCGGGCACGCACCCGCCGGGTGAGGGGGAACGCGTTGCCGGAGTGCGTCGAGTCTATGCGAAATCTATGACCTTCGGAGTTTCCATCGCCTTTTCTGGGATCACTGCCCCTTTTGCTTGACCGGGGGGAAGTGACGGGTAGCCTCACGGTCTTTTACAAGGCTTAATTTTTCATGGATTTCCAAAACACGCTCGCTAAACCCGCCACACTCGCGGGAACCTCTCTCCATACCGGTGAGGCGGTGACCCTGACCATGAGGCCGGCTCCGGCGGGCCACGGGATCAAGTTTCGCCGGATGGATCTGCCGGATCAGCCGTTCATCTCCGCCAGTGTGGATAAGGTGCAGATGGTGGAGCGGGCTACGACGCTGGCTGAAGGCAGCGTGAAGGTGCATACCGTGGAGCATGTCATCAGTGCCCTAGCGGGGATGGGGGTGGACAACGCGCTCATCGAAATGGACGCGAATGAGCCGCCGATCGGCGATGGCTCGGCCCGGCCGTTTGTGGAATGCATAAAGGCGGCGGGGATCATAAAGCAGGACCAGATCCGGAGCGTCTATGAGATCCGCGAGCCCATCCATGTGGAGACGGCGGGCGGCAGCTTGATCACGATAGTGCCGGACCGGAAGTTCCGCATCTCCTGCACGCAGGTCGGGCCGGATGGACGATTCACGCAGTTCTACAGCACAGAGATCACCCCGGCGATTTATGAAAAAGAGATCGCCCCGGCCCGGACGTTTGTGTTTTACGAAGATGTGAAAGTGCTGCTGGACAAAGGGCTGATAAAGGGTGGGAGCCTAGAGAACGCCGTGGTCGTGCGTGGAGACAGCGTGATGAGCAAGGAGCCACTGCGGTTTCCGGATGAGTTTGCGCGGCACAAAATCCTGGACATCATCGGTGATCTCATGCTTTTCGGGAAAAAAATAACGGGTCACGTGATCGCGGTGAAGCCCGGACATGGACCGAATACAGAAATGGCACGCCGGTTAAAAGCGGAGAACGCACGGATGCTGAGCATGGTGCCGCCGGCGGTGAACATCCCCTTGGGCGAGGCAGTGCTGGACATCAACGAGGTCATGCGCATCCTCCCGCACCGTTATCCATTTCTCATGGTGGACCGCATCGTCGGATTCGAGGGCGAGAATAAATGCACCGGCGTGAAATGCGTCACGATCAATGAGCCCTATTTTGCCGGGCACTTTCCCGGGCACCCGGTCATGCCAGGAGTGCTCCAGGTGGAGGCCATGGCCCAAGTCGCCAGCATCCTCATGCTGCGGAAGCCGGAGAATCAAGGAAAAATAGGCTACTTCATGTGCGCTAATGAAGTGAAGTTCCGTAAGCCGGTGCTGCCTGGGGACCTGCTGTTCATTGAGGCGGAGATCCTGAAGGTGAAGCGCCAGATAGGGGTGGCCCGCGGGCGCTGTGTGGTGAATGGAGAAACCGTGAGCGAGGGCGAGCTGATGTTCAGCCTGCTGGACCGCTAACCATTTACCTAGCATGTCTGACATCCATTCTACCGCCGTAGTCTCGCCTGCTGCAGAGCTGGGCACCGGCGTGCGTGTGGGGCCTTATTGCATCATCGGGCCAGGTGTTTTGCTAGGGGATGGCTGCGTGCTGCACAGCCACGTCGTCATCAATGGCCCCAGCAGGATCGGGGCAGGGAATACGTTTTTTTCATTCTCCTGCATCGGCCAGCAGAGCCAAGACCTGAAGTATAGTGCAGAGCCTACATTCCTAGAGATCGGGGAGCACAACAGCTTCCGGGAATTTTGCACTGTGAACCGAGGCACGAGCCCGGGCGCGAGCACCAGCATCGGCAGTCATGGTAACTTTCTGGCCTACAGCCACATCGCCCATGACTGCGCCGTGGGCAGCCATGTTATCTTCTCAAACAACGGGACGCTTGCCGGCCATGTCACAGTGGAGGATCATGTCATCCTCGGTGGATTCACTGCGGTGCATCAATTCTGCCGCCTGGGCCGTCACGCTATCACCGGCGGCTGCAGCAAGATAGTCCAGGATGTACCGCCGTATATGATAGTGGACGGGAATCCCGCTGCCACCCGTGGAGTGAACCTCACAGGTCTCCAGCGCGCAGGATTTGCCGAAGCAGATACCCGGGCGCTGAAGGAGGCATGGAAGGCGTTGTTCATGAAAACGGGAAATATTTCCACAGCGGCGGACGCCTTCCGCAGCACTCCCCACGGGGCTAATCCACATGCGCTGCACCTCCTAGACTTCATTAAAGAGAGCCATCGCGGGGTGACCCGCTAGCCGGTTTCTACTTCATACATTCCCGCCGGAAACTATGCAGGAAATGACCTAGCGGAATTTCCGCAGGATCCGCATCGTCTGACTTGCGTCCCGGCCCGCCCTGTTTTTTTCTCATAGCCAGGAAGGTCCCAGCCGGGCCCGACGTATTGCACCACCACTATGAAGCTATCCGCGCTAACACTCGCCACATTTACTCTCATTGCTCCGCTCCACGCAGAGACGACGCTGCCCGCCGCCGGGACCACCATCAAAATGCTGGAGGGCCTCCCGGACTGGGAGCCGCTCTTCGACGGCAAGAGCCTCAAAGGCTGGGTCGGTGAAGGCTATGAGGTCGCGGACGGCGCCATCACCTGCACTCCCAAGGGGGCCTTCCTCAGGACCGAAAAAGAATACAGTGACTTTGTTCTCGATTTCGAATTTCAACTGAACCCCGGCACCAACAACGGTATCGGGCTGCGCTATCCCGGGGCCGGGGATGCCGCCTACGCCGGCATGGAAATTCAGGTGCTGGATGACCGGCATGAGAAATACAAGGGCCTGCAGACATGGCAGTATCATGGCTCGGTCTACGGCATCCAGCCCTCCACCCAGGCAGAGGTGAACCACCTCAAGCCCACCGGCGAGTGGAACCGCCAACAGATCATCTGTATCGGTGATCACGTGAAGGTCATCCTCAACGGCGTCACCATCACAGACGTCTACCTGACCGGCAAAAAGCCCATCCATGAGGCTGAGCATCCCGGCCTCGCCCGGACCTCCGGCTACATCGCCTTCTGTGGTCACGGGGACTGGGTCGCCTACAGAAACCTCAAGCTCAAAGACTTCGCTCCCGCCCAGCCAGTGCTGACCGGGAATCCTGACAATACCGCGCCGGCCAGCTTTGCAGCGCTGTTCAACGGCAAGGACCTCGTCGGCTGGAAGGGACTGCCCGATGCGCCTAACGACAATCCCTTCAAGCGCGCTGCCCTGGACCACGCCGCCATGGCGAGCGTACAGTCTGCCGCTGATGAGAAAATGAAGGCCCACTGGAAGGTAGAGGACGGAGCCCTCGTCTTCGATGGCAAGGGCAACAGCCTCGCCACAGCTGCCAAGTACGGGGACTTCGACTTCTATGTGGACTGGAAAATCCCGGCGACCGCAGACAGCGGCATCTACCTCCGCGGCACCCCCCAGGTGCAGATCTGGGACCCGGCCAACCCTGCACAATTCGCGGTGGGAAATCAAAAAGGCTCCGGCGGCATGTGGAACAACCCCGGTGAAGGCAAGGAGCCACTCGTGAAAGCAGACAAGCCCATTGGCGAGTGGAATACCTTCCTTATCCGCATGATCGGCGAGCGCGTCACCATCTTTCTGAACGGCCAGCTGATCATCAACAAAGCACCACTGGCGAACTACTGGGCCAAGGGTCAGCCGCTCCCCCGCGAAGAACAGATCGAGCTGCAAAATCACGGAAACAACCTGTGGTTCAAGAACCTCTACGTCCGTCCGCTTCCCTACTGAGCGGAGCGATGCCTTAGGAAGTGTTCGTGATTAAGACGTTGATGCTCAGTGGAGTGTCACTCAAGAAGTGAACTGCGGAGTAGTCGGATTTCAGGTCGTCCGGCTGCTTCCGTCTGAGTTTCAGTTTTCGAGTCCCGTTTCTAACGGAGAACCCGCGCCCGTTTGGGTGTGGAACAAGGAGGAACTCGTGAAGAATCGAG
>JAYVJI010000163.1:0-1547 GCA_043769435.1 Verrucomicrobiota bacterium | reverse complement strand
TCAGAGCGCAGTTCTAGGGGGTTCTCACTTGTTGAGTTACTCGTGGTCATCGCTGTTATAGGGGTAATAGCTGGACTGGCCATTCCCGCGCTGGGTGATGTGACCCAAGCGAGCCGCAATGCGAAAGCGCGGCGGAATGCGGCCACTATTGCCACGATGTACCAAGCTGCGCTTGCTGCCGGGACAACTGTCAGCACGGGGGACATGGATACGCTGATCAATGATTTGGTCTCAGGCATGACACCACTAGCGGGGGCTTACCGGGGGACGATTTTTAAGGTATCCACGATGACAACGGGCGAGCGCAACCGAGCCAAAGACTATCTTCAGTTGAGCGGGGGAGTTTTGACTTATACTCCGGGACAAGCGGATGAGTGAAGTCGATCATAGAGTAGAGCCTTTCGCTCTGGAAGTCACGGCATTTACCTGCTAGGCTTTTTTCAGTTCCAGAATGGTGACACTTTCGACATGTTTGGTGCCTGGTTTGAATTTTGTGACCTCCATCGTTTTGAGGATAGTGACCTCATTCACCTTCTGGCCGGAGGTGACGGCGCAGACTTTGATGAGCTTCCCACTCCAGTCATAAGACTGGATACGCATGAGGGCTCCGCTGCTGCGGTCCACAAAAATGCGGACCAAGTAGTAGTCGCCCAGTTCTTGGGGGTTTTTTAGGTCCACGACAAAACAGCGTCTCGTCTTGATGGTCTCATTACCGATTTTCGTTTTGTTCGGCCAGTAGAGGTAGCGCATGGAAATGTCATCGTAGTTGAGGTCAGTGCCGCGTACTCCCTCTGCGTAGCGGGTGGCGGGGACATCCTTGTTTGATCCGGCGGTGACTTCCCGGAGCCTAGAGCCTTTTTCTGTCAGATCTAGGTTAATGGTTTGGGCCGGACTGGTGAAGTGAAACCGGATCAGGTCGGTTCCTTTGACTTCGATTTGAAATGGAACGCTGAGCTTCCCCTTCCTCAGTTCTGCTGGCATGAGTGGGATTTGGATGCGGCTGCGGTGAACCATTTGCACGATTTGCTCAGCTGTAAGTTGATCGCTCAGTTCTTCCTCGGCCATGGCCATGGTGGGCAGGGTGAGGGCGGCGAGTGCGGGCAGGGAGGCAAGAAAAGTGCGGCGTTGCATATTTGAAAATAATTAAGTGCTAAATTATCAGCTTTTGTCGGAGGATGTCAAGAGATCAGAGAGAAGCTTTGCAGATGGGGAGAAGGCGGGGTAGGGGTCGCAGATGGACGAACATTGGCACATTCCAGACGAATTGCTCGAGAGAATTATTCACGCAGGCCAGGCGACGCAGGAAGCCTTGCTGGCGGAGCGATGTGAGGGTGGTAATTGGACGGGGGAACTGAGCAGCAGTGCCTTATCGACCGCTACAGCGGTGCTGGCGCTGGCAGGGCTGGACGGGGGGCGTCACGCTATGCTTATTCGCAGGGGACTTGATTGGCTCGCGGCTACGCAGACGACTGATGGCGGCTGGGGAGACACGATCCTTTCGCAGGCAAATCTAAGCACAACGCTGTTGGTGCGGGCAGCCTATGGCG
>JAYVJI010000162.1:0-1503 GCA_043769435.1 Verrucomicrobiota bacterium | reverse complement strand
CCCAAGGAAATGCTGCCCATCGTGGACCGGCCCGTGATTGCCTATGTGATAGAGGAAGCGGTGCGCAGTGGCATCACGGATATCCTTCTGGTCATCAGCCGTGAAAAACGGGCGATAGAAGAGTATTTCCACAGCCATCCGGCGCTGGAGGCAGCACTGACTGCGAAGGGAAAAACCCGGGAGCTGGGCATGGTGCGGGAGCCGGATACTCAGGCGCGGCTGCACTTCATCTGGCAACAGGACATGAAGGGACTGGGGGATGCCGTGTGCATGGGCCGCAGCTTCGCAGCAGGAGAACCCTGCGCGGTCCTGCTGGGTGATACTATCGTGGAGGCCGCTCCGGGGCAGCCACCGGTGACCCGGCAACTGCTGGACATCCACGCAGCGCATGGCGGCTCGGTCGTAGCTATCGAGGAAGTCCCTGCAGAGAAGGTGTCCCGGTATGGCATCGCCGGTGGCGACTGGCTGGAACCGGGAATCATGAAGGTGAACCGCTGGGTGGAAAAGCCCAGCCTGGCAGAAGCGCCCTCCCGCATGGCCATCGCCAGCCGGTATGTGCTCACTGCGGGGATATTTGATTGCCTGGCGAGGGCGATGCCGGGCAAGGCGGGAGAGATCCAGCTAACAGATGCCATGAAGACCCTGCTGGAGAAGGAATCGATGTTCGGCCTTCAGTTTGCAGGAACTCGGCATGACATCGGGAACCCAGCAGACTTCATCAAAGCGAATGTCCACTTTGGCCTCCAGCGCCCGGAAATGGCAGCCGCCATCAGAGAATACCTGAGCGGTCTGGCCGGGGCCCTAAATAAATAAATAATCAGTTAGGCCAGGCGCGGAATTCCGTGAGCCGGTAAAAGCTTCTCCTCTCAGTGAGGGCGCCGGGGTCGGTGAATTGCGTGGCGTTGCCGGTGGCGGGCATCACGGTGAGGTTCTGCCAGACATTGAGCGCTACGCTTTTTTCCATGAGATACCATTTCCCTGCGGATGAGCCCCAGCGAAGGCTCAATCCACCGGCATTCAGGGCCGGAGCAGTCCAGACCGGAGCCGGCGGGAGCGGGCAGATGTTGCGCACCACCCTGATGATCCCCGCATCATTGCAGGCAATAATAACATCGCCGTTCAATCCGACACTAACAGATCGGGGCTCGGCCATGATGTCAACGGTTACGGGCACCGCGACAGGGGTGGTCACGTGGGTATTTGCGCTGTCACCGGCGATAAAAAGATGCCCTCTTCCACTGGTGTCCACATACCAGATGTCCCCGCCGGTGTGTGTGGCGATGAAATAGCCACCCAGCGGGTGAAACGCTATGCCCCGCGCGCCATGGAGCGCCATGGCTGTCGCCAGCTGGCCGTCCTGTGCAATCCCGGGATCGGAAACGCTGCCGCTCCCAGCCACCCGCATAGTCGAGGTGATGGTGCCGCCGCCATGAGTAGGGAGCACTCTGTAGACATGGGAATTCACCCAGTCGGCCGCGTTGGTCCCGCGGTCTGTCACAAAGA
>JAYVJI010000161.1:0-3848 GCA_043769435.1 Verrucomicrobiota bacterium | reverse complement strand
AAGATCAGCACGCTGGATGAACCGCACTTCCTATACTGGGCCGCCATGTGCCGCGACCTCGACTTGGATTTTGCCCCCCACAGCGGGGACGACTTCGGCATCGCCACTGCTATCAAGCTGGGCTTGCCCCTGCTCATCGGTGCGGCTGTGAGCGCTGCCCCATTGATCTGTGCAGCGTTGGACATGTGGCTGCACGACGATGCGCCAGCGAAGAAAATTCGCACAGGGACGGGCCGCTTCGACCCCCGTGTCTACAAGGTCTTCGAGGCCTTTCAGTCACTGGAGGATCAGGTATTCCGGCTCAATGATAAAATGAGTGCCGCCGCCTACAAGCACAGTACGGCTCATGTGCTGCGCCATCTGGGCATCATCGCTGCACCCGAAGCCCATCCCGCTTGCCTCGACTTGCGGGGTGCCGACGAGGCCTTGCGGATGGAAGAGGCCCTGCGCAGGCCCTTGCGCATGGCCGGACGCCTCGGCATCTCATTGCACCTCGACGCCACGAGCACCTAGCTTTGCCACTGCCGCGGCTCACAGGATGCGTCCTGCTTTCTTCATCACTCCGGCTAGGGCGGCCATGACAGCTTCCGGTGAAATGTTGCCCATCTCCTCCCGGGGCGCTTTGGGAAGCAGGGTGCGGTGATTTGGCACCAGCGAAGTCTCAGTGCCCGGGATTCCACGGCACCACGTGCTGCCGTGCAGGATCAGGGCGGTTTCATGCCGGGGCGCCCAGTGCCAGGGATTTGTGGGCCCGAACAAGGCCACCTGCGGCACCTTGAAGGCGGACGCGAGGTGCATCGCTCCCGTATCCACCGTCACTGAGCCTGCCGCTCCGGCGATCACCCCAGCCAGTTGCTGGAGAGTGAGTTTTCCTGACAAGTCCGCGAAGACTCCTCCCGCAGCGCGGATCGCTGCTAGGTGTGCCAGTTCCTCCGCTCCCGTTCCGCCGGTCATCACCGCCGGCACCGCTTTGGCACCCAGCATTTTCAAGAGGGCGGCCCAATGATCCGCCGGCCAGTATTTTTCCGCCCGGGCCGTGCCCGGGTGCAGCAGCACATACCCCTGCGGCAGCCTAGGAATGGATAGCCCTTCCGGCAGCTTCAGATGTCCGGCATCAGGCACGGTTGGCGCATCCGGCCACAGCGTCCGCACGAGTTCGTGATGAAAGTCCACGGTCGGCAGGTCCCGGACGCTTGCCTTGCAGAGTGATGTCCATGCTTTCAGCCGCAACTTGTTAGTAGCAAATCGCCCGTAACCGGCCCTCAGTGGCGCCCGGCTCAGCAGCGCCAGCATGGCTGACCTGTCAGTGCCTGAAAAATCCAGTACAGCATCCCAGCCGCCTTTTCCTATGGTCCCCAGCAACCTGAGATTCAACCGTCTGGAGCGCCAAGTCAGCACCACATCCACCATCGGGAACAGCGCTCCCATGTCCCCACAGGCCTCCGAGAGCATCAGCACGATGCGGGCATCCGGATGTCGCGCGCGCAGCGAAGCCAGCGCTGCGGCTGTCAGCACTGCATCACCGATCCTCTTGATCTGTATAGCTAAAATTCCCGGCATGGCTCCAGCCTGTGCATGTTCCGGTTTCGCTGTCCACCAAACACCCGGTAGATTAGCAAAATACCTCATACTTGTAGATTAGAGATTAGAGATCTCATCTCAAGCCAAAGCCATCAAAGCCATCGGGATTCGCCCCAGTCCGCTTGACACCGCGCCGATCAACCGCTTGAATCGCTCATGCCGGATGCCTAGTCCGGTGATGATTCGCCGGTGTAGCTCAGGGGTAGAGCAGCGCATTCGTAATGCGCGGGTCAGCGGTTCAATTCCGCTCACCGGCTCCATGCAGGGGATAATCAGCTTCCTAGCAGCTAGGGAACCCTCCGTCACTGTTTTACCTGAATGGATAGCCGTGGAGCAGACGGCTTCATCCGCATGGGAGTCATTTCGAGCTGTTGTCGAGGTCTTCCAGCGCGTGCCGCAAGGTGCCATGGAGAAACCTGAAGCCGGAGTTGATGGCTTTGTCCGGGCGGAGTCGCTGGCTCTGGAGGAAAATTTCGCCCATACCACCGGGCAGGCGGCTCAGGACAAAGGCCGGAACTGGAAACAGCGCAGGTCGGTGCAGAACTGAAGCGAGGGTCTTCGTGAATTCAGCATTCGTTAGCGGCTCAGGCCCCACTGCATTTACAGCACCCGAGAGCCCGGGAGATTCCACCGCGTGAATGAAGAGACGGGCCAGGTCATCGATATGGATCCAGGGCATGAACTGACGTCCACTGCCCAGCCGTCCGCCCAGCCCGAGGCGGAAAATGCGTCGCAGCAGCGGATAGGATCCGCCTTCTTGGCCCAGGGTCACGCCGATGCGTAAGCTCACTGTTCTCATGATACCCGCAGCATCTTCCACCGCAGCTTCCCATGCCCGGCAAACCTCGGCCAGCACGCCTTCCCCGGATGCAGATGTTTCGCTGAGCGGCTCACCGCCCCCGTCACCATAGTAGGAGATACCCCCGGCGCTCACCAGCACCCGGGGACGCTCCTCCAGGGCTCGCAAGCGGTCCACCATCTTGCACGTATCCAGCACCCGGGAGTCCCGGACGGCCGCCTTTTTGCGCCTTGTCCATAAACCCAGGACAGACTCTCCAGCCAAATGTATGATCGCGTCTAGTTCCCTGAAATCGGCCTCCGCCACAGGATGATAGCGTCGGGTTTCTGTCGCCCCTGGCACCACTTTTCCGCTGCGGCTGAAAGCCGTCACCGTGTGCCCTCCAGCCAGAGCAGCCTGGATGACATGCCCCCCGACGAATCCGCTTGCTCCAGTGATCCCGATTCTCATAACACCTGCTCTGGCGGAATGCCCCGCAGTGCGAAAACCCTGAGGATGGTCTCTTCGATAAGATTATTCGGGCAACTCGCTCCGGCGGTGATCCCGATCGTCACCGGTCCGTCACCGGCCAGCTTTTGCGTGTAGGCTGTCTGCTCAGCATGATGGTGCAGATCATAGTGTATGATTTCCTCTAGGCTTTTGAGGCAGTCGGCATTGCGAATAAAGAACGAAGGCAGTCGCTTGGAGGCTATTTCCACTAGGTGCGTGGTATTGGAACTGTTATAACCACCCACCACCAGCATCATATCCATTTCATCCTCCAGCATGTCAAAGAGCGCATCCTGACGTTCCTGCGTCGCCCCGCAGATGGTATCAAAAACAGAGAAATTTCCGGCCCCCAGCTCTGCGCCGTCGCGCTCCATCACTGCCGCCTTCAACCGTCCCTGGATTTCCTCAGTCTCGCTCTTCAGCATCGTTGTCTGATTGGCCACGCCGATGCGCTTCAGATGCAGCGTCGGGTCAAAGCCTGGGCTGTAGGCTCCGGCAAATCTTCTCAGAAACTCTGCGCTGTCTCCACCGGTGCGGATGAAGCGGCAGACCCCTTCACAGTCATCCAGTGTAAGGATAACGAGATAATGCCCCAGTCCGGAATCCCCCAGTGCCCGTGAGGCGGTAGCTCTAGTTTCCTCATGGGTGGCCTTCCCGTGAATGATGCTGGTGAGCCCGCGGCGGGCATATTCCCGGACCCGGCGCCAGACACTCATGACATCCCCGCAGGTCGTATCCACGGTGCCACATCCACGTTCCGCTAGGCGCGCCATCACTGATGTTTCTGCACCAAAGGCGGGCACTATGACCACATCATCCGGTCCCAGGCGCTCCATCTCTTCATCACTCGGACGTCCGGGGAGTGTCTGAATTCCCATGCTGGTCAGCTGACGGTTCACCTCCGGATTATGGATGATTTCCCCCAGCAGAAAGAGGTTCCGGTCCGCGAAGACCTTTCTCGCTGCATAGGCCAGGTCAA
>JAYVJI010000160.1:0-7897 GCA_043769435.1 Verrucomicrobiota bacterium | reverse complement strand
CGGGAAAAATGGACGACGCAATGTTACATCAAAGGCCACGGGCAAAACGAAAAGGACATGGTCATCGCTGCCATCAAGGATCCTGCACAAAGGGCTGCCGTGGAGCGGGAATTCCTGCCATTGGCAGGCTCTAAAACCGGCGAGCTGGCTGCCAACTTTGATATTGTCCCGGGCTTCACTCCGGAATCCTAGCAACTCTCACCGGGGCTGTATAGCATCTGCCGCGGACTCAGCACCATCCAGTAATCCATCGGCATCGCTGTCGTTGAATTGCGGGTGCGTGTGGCGCTGCCATTCCGCCAGATTGCTCAGTCCGTCTCCATCCGGATCACTGGAGGGAATACCGGTCATGCCAGCCGTGAGGAAATGCCGTTCCCACCAGTCAGGCAGACCATCCCCATCCCGGTCCGGTGCGCCCAACCAGTAGCGGGCGGCAAGTGTGTCCTCTGCGTTTTGAAAAGCGGCCTCTGAGAGGCTGCCCGTCAGGATCAGCAGGTCACCCATGCTGCCGGTAAATCCATTTCCACCATCCTCCATGCCGCCGATGTTTTGCACACCGCTGAAGGAACCGCCCGCCGGAGCGATGGCGGTGGCCGTGCCCTGATCCACTCCATCAATGCGCAGACGCGGCACGCCATTGCTCCATGAGGCTGCGTAGAGCTTCAATCCTGCGAGGGACTGCGGCCACTGACCAAGCGAAGGCGCATAGTTAGTCCCTAGCTGAAGCCAGCCACACCCATTCGTAGCAATGCTCCATCCTTGTCCCACTGCGCCTATGCTTCCGGGATTCAGCGTATAGAATGCCGGCACCACCGGCGTCCGTCCCTCGTAGCGGTAATAGATTTCACTGAACGTGTCCTGCAAAGGCGTCCCGCTGCGGTAGGTCCAGGAATTTCCTGCCACAGCGCTCCAATTCAGACTGGCGCTCAAATTCTTGATATTCTTAAAATCAGCGGCACATGCCGTCACCGAGGCCCCGGATTTAAGCGGGACATTCGCTAGAGTGGTGTTGCTTCTTCTGGCGAAGGAACCCGTGATGTCATAACGGGTCTCCGGCGCAGTCTCCCCAGGCCGGACGTAGGCGGGCACAAGTTGCAGCGCTGAATAGGAGCTGCCGGGCGCCACAAAATACAGATGCGTATAGCGCGAAAAACGCCTCGTTTCCGTCAGCACACCGCCGGACTGGGGAGTAAACGTAAACGGCGTCGCGGCTGTGGATTTATTACCCGAGAGCAGATAACGCTGGTCGGTCAATCCTGCTAGTCGCCTGTCGTTGTCATTCGCGGAAACGCCAGGCTCGGTCCGGGTGGCAGTCGGGGAGGCCACGAAAAAAGCCGTGCCCGTGGCAGTGCCTGCACTGGTCGCAAGGCGCAGACGCTGCCCGCCGGCAAACGACACCAGCGGCCATGCGCCAGCGGAAGTCAACGATGGCCGCAGGGCTGCATCTGCCGTGGAAGTAATGCTGCGGACACTGTCAGACCATGAATTCACGAGGCTGGCACCGGCACTGGTAGTCAGGCCCTCTTCCGGCCTCAGGTGAAGCCCGATGCTGCTCAGAGCCCCCAGCCCCTGCACTGCATACCCTGAAAACCACGCCGTGGTGCCGCTGCCATACAACGTGCGGGCCCTCACCACCTGAGGCCCAGCCGCACCTGCCTTCCACGCTAGCCGGATCAATCCCTCTGCGTTGGACCGCACTGTGATGGCACTGGAAACATAGGCCGACTGGCCCGGGACGGAGGCTAGGCGAATCCCGCCTCCACCTGTGGTAATGCTACATTCCACCGGAGCGCCCGCCAGCGGTGCACCATCGCTGGCCCGTGTGACCTTCAACTCCAGCGGACGTTCCATGAAAGCACCAGCGGGTGCCATCCGCAAGGCGTCCGGAACATTGCTCCCCACAGCAAGCAGCACAGGTGCCACACCATTAAAAAAATCCAACGGTAAGCGGTCGGTGCTGTCACCGTCGCCATCGCCATCTGAATCAGTCGACAAAGGATTTAGTCCAGCGAGGGACTCCGCATTATCGCTCAGTCCATCGCCATCGGTGTCAGCAGCAAGGCGGCGCACGCGGAACAGCCTGCGGGGGATCTGCATATCCGCAGCGCTGCGGACCAATCGCGCAGGAAAGCGGCCTCGCGCCGCTAGCAGGTCATCCATGACATCCGTGATGAGCGTCCGTCTAGCCTTATGCCATGCATCGAGATTCGCCTCCCCTGTAAACGCCAGCCCGGCCGGCAGCGCACCCGCTTCATGCGCGCAAACTGCGGTAACATAAAGCCCGCTGACCGGATCAGTGATGGAATCAAAGTCAGTCCCCCCAGTGCGGCCACTGCGGAGATCGCCCGCGACCAAAACCTTCACGGCGACATGCCCCGCCTCCGCAGGAATGGACACCACTGATACCGGCTGCGCCCCGCTGGGCTCATAGGTCTGCACAAAGAAGCGGGCCTGGTTACGCACGGGAACCGCATCTGCCGGAGACTTGCTCCCCAGCAGGACGCTGTGATCAAAGCCCGTGCCATATACCGGCGCAGTGGCATCCCCCCACCCGGCACCGGATGTGGAAGCCTCCAGAATATCCACGGTGCCGCGCTGAGACGCCCAGCTCAGAAAGAATCTTCCGGAAGCATCCTCCTCCAGCCTGATCGATGGAGTTGCCAAGCCCTGCGCCATGGCCATGGACCTGGATAACAACAAAAGGGCACTGAAGGATGACAGAACTGCATTCATGGGGGACGGCATACTCATGGCGCAATAAAGCCAAATGCCAGCAGGGCTCAAGGCCGATCCGTCACGTTCTTAAAGAGCTGGAGCCTGCCGGGGCCGCCGCTTCACATCAAATCACCGGCTCCCTGCCACCGCTTCAGCATGAATCATTTTTAGAGCAAAAGCAGCCGCCCGCCGGTAGGCCCCGTCACCGCTGAGACCATCGACGACGGTCCTCAGTTCATCAGTTAGGGCGGCGGCATCCTCTCCCCGCAGCCGAGTGAGTTCTGCGGCGATATCGCTGCCCGTGCAGCGGGATTGAATGAGTTCCCTGACTATCTCACGACCCGCCAAGATGTTCACAATCCCCAACCATGGAACTTTGACAAGCAGGCGGCCAGCCACGTAGGTGCCGGTATTCACCTTGTAGATCAGACAATGTGGCAGCCCATAAATGGCAGCCTCCAAAGTGGCGGTGCCGCTGGCCACCGCGCCACAAGATACGCGTTCCATCAAGCTGTAAACTGTGCCCGTCTCGATGCTCAGCCCGGGGATATCCGCTGCCCTCACCTCCACATCCATCAGCGCCGCAAGCTGTTCTGAAGCCGCGCTAACAACAAATCGCAGTGCGGGATTCGCAGCTTGCATCCGGCGGGCCGCATCCAGGAGCGGCCTCATGTGCCGGACGATCTCACGCCGGCGGCTGCCCGGGAAAAGGCCCACCAGCAGCGGATCCCGCGGCACGCCGGAAATGCGCTTCCGATGGTACTCCACCAGCGGATGCCCGCCAAACTCCGTGCGCAGACCGCAGCCTTCATAGAGCGACTTCTCAAACGGGAAAATGCAGATCATGAGATCAAGTATGGCTGCCATCTTGGGAATGCGTCCGCGGTGCCATGCCCATACCTGCGGGCTGATGTAGTAAATGATGCGGCCTGGATATCCTGCCAACTTGAGGGCTTTTGCCAGCCGGAGATTGAAGCCAGGATAGTCTATCAGAATCACTGCGTCCGGCTTCAGAGCAGCAATTTCCGACAGAGTGGCCGCAAATTTCCTGCGAAACCAACCATACTTTTTCAGGACCTCCACCAGGCCTACCACACCAGCTTCCTCCACCCAGTCTTCGACTCCGGAAGCCATGCTGCGCAATTCCACACCACCCAGTCCATGCACTTTGATGCCTTGCTCAATGGCTTCCATTTCCTCCAACAAACCCGCGCCGTGCCGGTCACCGCTGCGCTCACCGGCTACCATGTAGAGTGTCGTCATGCGGCGGAGGATTTCAGTGAAAAAAGCTGCCGGGCATCTGCTAGTCTGCCGCAGCTGTCAAAGACCACGCCCTCGCCCCTCAGCAAGGCCAGCTTCTGTTCAACCTTCGGTCCATGCGGCTCTCCCGTGTAGCCTCCGGCGCTGAGATCCCCACGGATGACGCGGTGGCATGGCACCCGGGGCGCAAATGGATTCCGCCCCAAAGCCTGCCCCACCGCCTGCGCCGAGCCACAGCCAAGAGCAGCAGCGAGGTCGCCATACGTGGTGACGCGCCCACTGGGAATACGCTCCAGTGCGGCGTAAACGCGGGACTCAAAGGGAGTAGGTGGACGTTGCAGTGACATGCTTCCAATCCATCGCGGCAAGCGCCGGAGTCAAGATAAGACATTCATGCGAACCGAACCTGAAAAGCGATCCGGATTTTCCCTGGCTCACAGGGCCGCCCCCTCCAAGATTCGCTTTTTCCGGATCATGTCATTGCCTGTTTCTGTGCCAGTCATCACCTGCAACGAGGAGCGCAACCTCGCGCGCTGCCTCGAAAGTGTGCGTGCCCTAGGTGCTGAGATCATTGTGATGGACAGCGGCTCGACGGACGCTACTCAGCAGATCGCCCGGGACTTCGGTGCCCGGTGGATCCACAAGGACTGGCAGGGCTACCGGGATCAAAAAAATGCGGTCTTGGAGCTTTGCACGCAGCCATGGGTGCTGGCGCTCGACGCCGATGAAGAAGTTTCGCTGGCCATGCTGAATGAAATCCTAACATTTTTTCGGGATGGCTCTGCGGAGCGGTTTGGCGGGGCCTCCTTCCCCCGCAAGGTCTGGTTCCTGGGCCGTTGGATCAAACACGGAGACTGGTATCCCGACCGGAAGCTGCGCCTAGTCCGTCGGCATGGTGCCCGCTGGGGTGGAAGCCCGGAACACGACCGCATGGAGATTCCCGGGAAAGTTCTCAAATGCCGGGGCGACCTGCATCACTTTTCATTTCCTGATATGGCGCGCTACGTATCCAAGATCAATGTTTTCGCAGGCGAATATCTGCAGAGGCAACTAGCTGAAGGCACGCGCTGGTCCCTCTTCGAAACTCTCTTCCGTCCGGCATGGCGCTTTTTCCGCGCATACATTCTGCGCAGAGGATTCCTCGATGGCTTTCCAGGACTGTGGATCGCGGTGAGCACAGCCTATCAGACATTTGTCCGGCACAGCCGCCTGTATGAACACCTGCACCGCGCAGAGCCACCGGAACGGAAATGAAGCTGGCGCTGGTCTATCATCAGTTCATCAGAAAAGGCGGCCTGGAGGGCTACCTCATGGAGTTCACCCGGCGGCTGCACGCGGCGGGGCATGAGCTGGAGCTAGTGTGTGCCCGGGCGGATGAGGAAATGCGAGCGCTGGCTGCGCGGGTACACGAGGTGGCCCCGGCACACTCTAACAACGGCACCCTGCGGAGGGTGGCAGAATACAGTGCCGCGCTTTATCCGCAGCTAGAGGTGGATGCCGTGCTAGGATTTGGCCGCACGTGGCGTCAGGACATTCATCGCGCGGGCGGAGGGTGTCATGCGTTGTATTCCCGGAAGCTGCCCTGGTGGAAGCGCTGGCGGATGAAAAATCAACGGGAGCTGGCCCTGGAGCGCAGGCTCTATACCGGGGGGGAGACGAGGCATTTTGTGGTGAATGCCGACATGGTAGGGCGTGAGCTAGAGCAGGTGTATGGGGTGGATACGGCGCGGATCAGCACGATCCACACGGCAGTGGATGCCGCGCACTTCAGGCCTGCGGAGGACCGCGCCGCGCTGCGGAGTCAGCTGGGCCTGCGCGACCGGGATCGCGTTTTGCTATTTGTGTCGCTGGATCACCGCAGAAAGGGACTGCCGGCCCTGCTGGATGCCCTGCGGCTGCTGAAGAATCCGGAGCTGCAACTGTGGGTGGCTGGCCAGCGAATGGAACCGGTGCGGGATTTGTCAGGGATCCGGGAATTGGGAAATGTTAGTGATTTACGGCAGTGGTATCAGGCGGCGGATTTGTTTCTCCATCCCACGCAGTATGATGCCTGTGCCAACACGGTGCTCCAGTCCATGGCCAGCGGGCTGCCGGGGCTCATCAGTGTGCGGGATGGCGCGGCGGGATTCATCGCAGATGGGGAAAACGGATGGCTGATCGATCCGGATGACGCCGTGGCCCTGGCGGAAAAAATCCGCGCCGCATTGCCCGCCGCAGGAGGCCTCGCTGCGGCGGCCCGGGCGACCATGCAGCCGCTCACGTGGGCGGCGCACTTAGACGCGTGGATGGAACTCATCCCCCAGGTGCAGCGGAGATGAGCGAGCCTGGCGTTGGCTGAAATCGCCCGGAAATTACGGATTGCACATCCTGTGAGACTGTGAGACTGTGTTCCTGTATGAAAAACATAACCATCAGCGTGGATGATGAACTTTACAGGCAGGCTCGCATCAAAGCCGCCGAACAGTCCAGTTCCATCTCTGCTTTGTTTAGAGCATTCATCGTGAGGCTTACCTCCAACGAGTCTGCCGAGACGGAATTTCAAAGGCTCGAACGCGAGGAACAGGAACTACGGGCCGAACTGCGTGCCGGCCGCCTGAGTCTGAATCCCGCCCTCAACCTCAAACGGGAGGACCTCCACGACCGGAATGCGCTTCGTTGATACCAATATTCTGCTGTATTCGCTGGACCTCGAACCCGCCAATGTCACCAAATCCGCCATCGCCACCCAAATCCTCACCAGCCCTGACCTAGCGCTTTCCGTGCAGGTGCTGCAGGAGTTTTACGTCCAGGCCACCCACGCCCGCCGCCCGGATGCTCTGCCTCGCGATATTGCGGCCCGCCTGATCCAGAAATGGCTGCGTTTTCGGATTCAGCACACCACCGTGGCCATCCTTCAGTCCGCACTCGCCATTCAGGATCGCTACCGAATATCCTACTGGGACGCCGCCATTCTGGCCGCTGCCAAAGCCTCCCGCTGCCACCAGCTCCTCAGTGAAGACCTAAACCACGGTCAGGACTATGACGGCGTCACCGTCATCAATCCCTTTCTTCTGGCCTGAATGTTTCCCAAAGAATATTCTACTGACGGTGGTGGCTGGGCCATGCCCCTAGATGGGTGGATGGAATTGATACCCCGGACGCGGCGGATATGAGCTTGTGGCAATTCAGTTTGGTGATGCTGCTGGGCCAGTTTTCTCCTGGTCCGGATATGCTGCTGCTGCTGCGGAATGCCACGGCGCATCCCATGCGGGTGGGGCTGATGACGGTGCTGGGGATCGCCAGCGGTCTGGTGTTGCATACCGCGGCGGCGCTTGCGGGACTGGCGGTATTATTTGCTAGGGTGCCTGCTGCGGCGCGGGGATTGAGCATCGTGGGAGGGCTGTATCTGGGCTGGCTGGCGTGGCGACTGCTGTGCAGCGCCGTGCGTCAACCTAGAGATACAGCTGCGGCAGATGATGTTAGGCAAGAGGGGACGGTGTCGCCCGGACAAGCCTGGCTCCAGGGGTTCCTAACGAATCTGCTGAATCCCAAGGCGGTGATTTTCCTAGCGGGTGTGCTCTCGGCATTTCTCACGCCGGAGACCAGTTACGCAACCCGCGCTGCTTGCTGGGCTATCGTCGTGGGGCAGGCACTGGTATTCTGGAGTCTCTTTGTCTGGCTGCTCCATCGCGGACCGGTGCGGGCGTTTTATGTCAGCGCGGAGCGGTGGCTGAATGTGTTGTTTGGCCTGGCACTGGCCGCTGTGGCTTTACAGGCGCTGGTGGCGGGGCTTGGGTGAAGTGTCTGCCAAGGCGAAATTGGCAGCGGTATCGGCAGGGTGGTAGGTCTCCGCTAGCGGATCCACTACGCTGCGTATATCGTATATCTTTGAATGGCTGGGTCAATGCGTGCTCCCACGCTGACTCAAATCAATCGTTTGCCA
>JAYVJI010000159.1:0-2732 GCA_043769435.1 Verrucomicrobiota bacterium | reverse complement strand
CGGCGGGTTTTCAGACGGAATCATCCGGGCGCGCTTTAGATTGGAAGCCAGTGATTGCCATGCCGGATTCAATCTCCGCTACGGAGAGAACCGGTACATTTCATGTGGATTGAAAGGCGGGAAGGCTATCCGTATTCTCAGGCGGCAGGATGGCGCTGACAATGTCCTGCAAAGCTGGCCGGTGCCGGTGCCTTTTTCTGCAGGAGATCAAATATTTTTTGAGGCCCGCATGCAGGGCAGCACTCTGACGGCTGTGCTCAATGGCCAGATCATCGGTAATGTAGAGATCGGCCCGGCCACCGATGGTGCTACTAAAGTGCGCATCTCCGGGGAGTTGGTTTCGGTAAGGGACTGCCAATGGCTGCCGCTGGACGGAGTGAGTGATCCGGAGAAGACCATCGCGGCTGCGGTGCAGGCACCACGTTGCCCTGAGGTAGCCGCCAAAGCCGCATCCATGCTGGCAAAGACCCGGGAACTTGAAAAAGCCATGCGCGTGCAGGAACTCCGTGAGGGCTTTGCTAGGAAGCTGCGCGAGCTTGCGGCCAAGGCACCGGGAAATCCAGAAAATCTCAAAGCTGAAGCTGATCTGGCGGAAGCCGGCACCGACCCTCCGCCGCCGGGTGTGCCGGGCACGCTTCCTGCCCTAGCCGCTCTGCGTAAGACCTACCACGAGGAACGTATCAAACGAGAGAAGCTCCATGCAAAGGCAGCGGTGAAGCAATGGCAGGAAGTGATAGGGGAATTGGATGCCATGGAAAAATCATTGCGCGGGAGCCACAAGCTGGGGGACGCAGCAGAGGTCCTCCCGCTCCGCACCGCAGCCGAAAAACGGGCCTCCTATTTCCTGGAAATCAGCGCGAAGTAACCACCGCCCTAACTAATCAACATAGCCAGCTCCACACCGCGTGGGGTAGCCGCCAGACCGCATCGTCGCTGACTCTGCAGCGAAGAATGTGTCTGCCCCGACCCCGGGGCTGCGTTCTTTCCCTTTGCGCTGCGGGCGGGTGACCGCAAGGCAATCGGCATGACAGAAAAGAAATTCTACATCACGACGGCGATCGACTACACGAATGGGTCGCCGCACATCGGCCATGCTTATGAAAAGGTGCTGGCGGATGTGATGACGCGCTTTGTGAGATTGACTGGCCGGGAGGCATACTTCCTGACCGGGCTGGACCAGCACGGGCAGAAAGTGCAGCAGAGTGCAGAGAAGGCGGGGCTCACGCCGGAGGAATATGTCAGGGGCATCAGTGATGAATTCATCGCCACATGGCGCGAGCTGCGGGTGGAGCCGGATGGCTGGGCGGAAACCACCGATCCCCGCCACACCCGTGTGGTGCAGGCCATGCTTCAGCAGTTGTATGAGGCTGGACAGATTTACAGGAAATCCATGACCGGTTACTATTCCGTGCGTCAGGAGCAATTCCTGAGTGACAAGGACCGGGATGCGGAAGGGAATTTCGGCAGCGATTGGCAGCCCGTGGAGGAGCGGACGGAGGAGAACTATTACTTCCGGCTGAGTGATCACGTGGATTGGCTGGCTGGCTGGCTGGAGCGGACGCCGGATGCGGTTTTCCCTCCCAGCCGCCGGACCCAGCTCATCAATGCGGTGCGGGATAGCGCCGGCATTGACCTCTGCATCTCACGTCCCAGAGAGCGGCTCCGCTGGGGTATTCCCCTTCCATTTGATACGGATTTCGTCACCTTTGTGTGGTTTGATGCCCTGACAAATTATGTCAGCTTTGCCGGGTTCATGAATACGGAACCTGCCGCAGGCGGACTGCCGGTTTTTGAGGACCTCTGGCCCTGCGATTCCCACGTCATCGGCAAGGACATCTTGATCCCCGCGCACGGCATTTACTGGCCCATCATGCTGCACGCCTGCGGGCTCACTGATGCACAGATGCCTAAGCTGGTGGTCCATGGCTGGTGGAACATCCGCGGACGGGATGGGTCCACCGAAAAGATGAGCAAGACCCTCGGAAATGTCATCAGTCCCCGCGACCTCATGCAAAAGCTGGGGCCTGACGGCCTTCGGTATTACCTCATGTCTGACATCGTGACTGGTCAGGACAGCGACCTCAGTGAGGAGCGTGTCCTCGGCCGGTATAACAAAGACCTAGCTGACATTCTGGGGAACCTCTGTAACCGCACGCTGAACATGGCTCGCAAGTATCTGCCGGATGGACTCGTCCCAACGACGCATGACAGCGAACTGCACACTGGCCTGCGGGAAGCCATCATAGCATTGCCCGCCCGGGCGGAGGAATCAATGAAAACGTGGCAGGTCCATAAGCTGCTCTCGGATGCCATCGACTGCGCCCGCCTAGCCAATGAATTTATAGACAAGACCGCCCCCTTCAAGCTGGCTAAAGATCCAGCCAATGCGGACGCGGTAGGCAGCATCATGCGGCATGTGGCGGAATCCTTGGCTCACCTCAGCATCCTGCTCAGCCCGGTCATGCCGGGTGCCTGCGCCAGACTACAGGATCAGCTAGGCTGGGCTCCGCCGCTCGATCTGAAGCTCTGTGATCTGCGCTGGGGCATGCTGCCGGATGGTCATCTCTTGGGCGAGCCGGTGGTGCTCTTTCCCAAAATCTTTCCGCCAAAGGAAGAGGGCTGATGACGAACACGGCTCCCAGACCGCGTCGGGTGTCACCGCTCTTGGAGCTGGTGTCGGCGGTGCTGCTGGTGTCCGGCACCTGCGCCTTCTTCTGGTGGCTGTTTTCCCA
>JAYVJI010000158.1:0-2449 GCA_043769435.1 Verrucomicrobiota bacterium | reverse complement strand
TAACAACCCAGTTCCCCATAACCAAGATCATCCGCCATGATCCAAATCAAGTTTGGCCGCCCGTCTTCAGCCGCGCGGACTGGAGTCCAGAGCAAAAGTAAAAATGTTAGAATTGAGACAGTCCCGCGATATCTTGTCATAGTCGAATAGTCAGTTTTTCAGCGTCAGCCTTCCAAGGAGCTGCAGACACCCCCGGAAACGCAGGGCCGCCCGCTTTTATACGGTCCGTTTTCACTGTATATTTCCCAGGACCGAAGACGCGGGGTTGCCAACGCAGCCCTCGGGTCCGCGTGGTATCAAGCTCTTCCTGTCCGCACTGCGGACGAAGGCCGAAACGACTCCGAAGAACCGCTTCCAGCACCTGCCACCCGCAGGGGGTGGGCGCAGCGGAGGCAAACAGACCGGGACCGCGGCCGCGGAATCTGATCAAGCTGGGGATCGACCCTGGCGAAGTCTATCTAGTGTCTGGGAGAAAACCCGCCTGATCTCTGATTTTGGTGCCGCAGCGGCCCGGAAATTGATTTGCCAGGAAGCGTTTTTGGGCGGGTTTGTCCGGCATTCGTCCCTCTTTGCGGCCGTTTGGGGCAAAAGTCGTGTTTTGTGATCATGAGGGTCCTTCGCATGGCCCGGGCGATGCTGTGGGTGCTCTGCTTTGCCCTCCCGGGGACGGTTCCCCGGCCTGGCTAGGCTGCCCTTTTCACGGCCCATCCGGAGGCTTTGCCTTTGCCGGCTTTTTTGGCCGCCTCCTCTCTTTCGGCTTTTTGGATGGCGGCTCCTATCTTGTCCAGATTGTAAGCTAGCACTCCCAGCCCGGCGTAGCGCCGGAATCCGCGTTCTCCTTTGTCCCGGCAACGTCCCAGCCCATGATGTTCCAGACTGTTGATATCGCTCTCCACGGCACTGTGCTGGTCTCGCCGCTGCTTCCATTTGGGGTCGCTTTCACGCTCCGTTTCTGCGGCGGTGCGGCGGCCTTTCTTCGGCAGTACGATCATGCTATCAGGTAGCGCGTTCTGGAGTTCCCCGTAGTTGACCGGGCTGCTGAATCCTTTGTCAAAGCTGAGGCTGAGGATGGAGTCAGCCCCGAAGCTGGCCACCAGCCGTTGGGCCACGGGCAAGGCTTCCGCCCCCTCGTGGCCAGGGCCTATCACTTTGAAGTCCACGATCAATCCATGCTTTTCAGTGCTCACCAGTATGCGGTGCCCAAACTCGATTGGCGGCCTCACTTTGCCTTTTTTGATCAGTTCCACATGCGGCTCAAAAATCGAAAACACCTTTTCCCCGTGCGGGATCTCCTCTCCTAGCAGGATCCTGCGGTGGAGTTGATCCATGAACTTCGCGGCATAGTCGTGATACGTCTTCAGCTGGAAAAATTGAATCATTTGCACGGGATTCAAGATCGCCCAATCCAAGGCGGAGATGGTGTCCAAAACCTTTTGATGCACCTCTCCGGAGACACCCAAATACGCCGTGGCCAAGGCGTTTACCCGCTCCTGTTTGTTGGCTCCGCCACTGCCCGCCGCTTTGGAAAGCGAGCGCATCGCCCCTTTGCAGCGCCTCATCCAATCCCCCGCCTTCCTCCATCCTGGCAGCTCCAGATTCTCACTGAGCTTGAAACAGATTTCGATGCATTTGCGGCTGGAATCCCATAGTAGATTGGCGTCCGTGGGGTAGTGGATGTTAGCCTCCAGGACAAAACTATCCGTTTTAATTTCGAGCTTCGCGGCGGCGTTTTTTTTAAGCACAGGAAGTCCGTATTCCACCACCAGGGCGTTGATTTTTTGCAGCAACGCCTCGTCGATGACGCAAATGTTGTCGCTGATCGTACGGTGGTGAAACGTGTGCGGATCAGCGGCACCGGTCAAAGCAGCCATGGGACTGACTCCCAAAATCCTGCGCACCAGCAGGTCGAAATTGGCAATATGTTCAATGCGGTCGTAGTCGCAATCCAGCCCCACCCGCAGCACGCCGAGCACCAGAATGTGCCACAACTCCATCCCCGGACGTCCCGTGGCAGTGGGCTTGTCACCCATGATGTGCGCCTCCAAAAGATCAAAAACCCTCGTCCTCAGCTCCACATTTTTGAAAATGAACTGGAGGCCGGTGAGCAGAGGAGGCAAGTCATCGCGGCTGTTGCGCGGAATGACAACGTTCTCGATGGGGGTGTTTCCTAGCGTAAGTTGCGGTTCGAATCGTTGTCTCATTTCCCTGCCTAACATGCGAATAAAGGAGGTTCAACAACAAATTTCAACGATTTTTCAAGCACAGAGCCGCCTCCACCCCAAACAATCGGAACCAGTCCACGCCCTCAGACCGGTCTCCATGGCTGAAAAGAAGCCTTTTCGCCCAGACACTAATTAATGCGCATCCCCGCTCCGCCTGAAAATTGTTCTTGCCTTTCCCGCCTCCATACACTATCTAATATGCTGTCATGAATAATTTGAAGCGCTTG
>JAYVJI010000157.1:0-2038 GCA_043769435.1 Verrucomicrobiota bacterium | reverse complement strand
CGGGCCGAAGTTGATGGACTGTGCAGGTGCTAGATTTATGATGGAGAACTGTAGGACGGCAGCGGAGCCGGAGCCCGGCAGTGCGGCCAGCAGGCAGGTTGTGATAAGAGTGATGGAAAGTAGCGGAACGGAAGTCATGATAGCGTTCGAGTGGAAGGAAGCGAAGGGCGGGACCGCACCGGCAGCCGGTACGGTCCCGCGGAGAGATCTGCGGCGCAGGCCTTACAGATTAGTAGCGGGGATGGTCACGGCGGTGTTATCCAACTCCACATTTGTCCCGCCCTGGGCGACGAAGCGGGCAGGCTCGCGGAAGGCTCCATTGAAGGAGGCCAGCGTGTTGTCGTTGAACATATTCATCAACGTGCCCTCGCTGACAGCGATGGCGAACCCGAAGCGGGCGATGTGGTTGTTATAGATACTGTCGCCCCTGGGCGATGCGGGATTAGCCACGCCGCCGGCGGGTGTAGGCGCAGGGTTATAACAAATGCCGAGGAGATTATTAGACGCCGTGGCGCCGCCGCTGACGATGTTTTTCATGATACGGTTTCCGCTGCTGCTGCCGCCGCGGACGAAGATGCCAAGGTTCACCGAAGAGACCGAGTTGTTTAGGATGTCGCAGGCAAAGCTGTTGATCAGCAGGATGCCGATCTCTGTGGGACCGCCGTTGGGAGCGAGGCCGTCGCCGGTGATCTGCAGGCCATCCACGCGGACGTTCTGACTGTCGAGCAGGGCAATGTTAGCATTGAATCCACCGGCGCGGCCGCCGCTGATCTTCACGCCCTTGGCTCCCTGTACCACGATGCCGCGTCCGGTGCCCCGGGCGGCAGTGCTGACACCGAATCCATTGAGGTCCAGCGTTACATTGGACGCGGTGATGATGATGCCATCTCCTGTGGCGACGCTATGATTGCTGTAGAGCTTGTAGCTGCCGGGGCGGTTGATGGTCCACTGTGCCGATGCAGAGCCGGCAAAGAGGAGGGTGGTGAAGAGGGCTGCGAGTGCAGCTGCGGAACGGCGTAGTGAGATGAACATATCGGATGTGGTTGAGAGTCCCCTCTCCGCAGCAGGGTGCCGCAGAACAGAAGGGAGACGCTACCTGAGAGCACCCCGCCGCCGCTCCTATTCCATGGAATGTGGAATTTTTTCCAATGTGTTTTTACCCAGTCTACCTGATGGTGACGGCCAGCGATTTCTGCACAGCCTGAAGCACTCTGGAGTGGGCGGCATCGACCTCGGCGCTTTCGAGAGTGCGGGCGGGATCGCGGTAGGTAAGGCTGTAGGCGAGCGAGCGCCTGCCAACGGCCAGCTTTTCTCCGGTCGGATCAGTGAATACGTCGAAGAGGGCCGCGCCGGCCAAGAGTGGCTCTTTGAGGGAGGAGAAAAAGTCTTCAAATTTGCTGTTAGGGAGATCGGCTGCGGCTTCCATGGCGATGTCCCGGGTGCTGGCCGGGAAGCGGGATAATTCCTCAAAGAGGACCTCGCGGCGGAGGGCCTTGTGGAGGGCAGTCAGGTCGAGTTCCGCTGTATAAACAGGATGGCGGGTGCCGAGGCTGCGCTCCCGGGCTGGATGGAGCCGCCCGCACTGGCCCACTGGCTTGCCATTTATCTGGATGGTGGCGCTGAGCAGCAATCCCGGGTGACGGGCTGGCTTCAGCTTCACGGCAGCGCCGGAGCAGAGGCTTTCGATCAATCCGCGCAGGTCAGCAGCGTCGGCAGGGCCCGGGGCAGTGTCCCATGAGGAGGGGCCTGAGGGGCCTGTGATAACAATTCCCAAGGCCTCCCGTTCCACTGCTTTACCATCCGGAGTTACAGCAAAAACGGTGCCAACTTCAAAGAACCGCAGCACCCCGGAACTCATGCGAATGTTCCGCTCCAGAGTGGCCAGGAGACCAGGCAGGAGACTGGGCCGCATGGTGGTGTGGTCATCTCCCAGCGGGTTTTTCAAGGCCAGCGGAGCGAGGGGCTGTGGGGAAGTGCCAAGGGCATCCGACAGCTGCGCTGCGCTCACGAGCTTGATGGTAGTGGCCTCCCACAGGCC
>JAYVJI010000156.1:0-14108 GCA_043769435.1 Verrucomicrobiota bacterium | reverse complement strand
CGGCATTCCGGGGGTGTCGCTCGTGCCTCGCTCAACCCCCGGCTAATGGCTGGCATCCCTCCGGGATGGCTGGTGTCACCGGCTAGAACGATGCGGGCGCTGCGGATGCTGCGGACGAGCCGAAGGGATTCGAAACAATCTGCCGACGCATTGTAGGCTTCTCGGGGATTCGGAGCAAATCAGCCTAAAAACGGGAGAAGAAATTCGAAAGCAGAAGAGCCCCGGGTAGCCGCTTCAGCGGCAAGATTCCGCTGATGAGGTCACGGATCCCACCTTCCGGTCCATGGTCGCTCGGCTTTACAATGCTCGGCTCAAGCTCAAATCGCTGGTCGAGGTTTTTGCGCTCGATCCCAAGGCCATCCGCTCATGGGGTGAGGCGCTCAAATCACGCGACCCTCAGCGCATGTCCGTCATGTTTTTTGGCGCTGATGCGGGGCGTAAACGCACCGCGCTCATTGAAGCTTTCGTCAGGGTGCGTCTGCCTCATCTTGAACGCGAACTGCCCTAAGCAGGCGGAATCAGGCGAGGGTCTTGCGGCGACGACGGCCCAGAAGAGCGGCGGCACCTAGGAGGGTCACTGCAGAGGTGGAGGGCTCTGGCACCAGCACAATACTGATGTCGTTGCCGGCCATGGTGCTCAGACCCGTTGGATTGGTCGTGATGTCATCTGCATAACTCAGCACCCAGAAGTCAGGGCCTGCGGCTATGGTGGAACCTTCAGGCAGGCCGCTCCATGTGCCTGTGATCGGGTCGACACCGTCATTCAGCCAGATGAATAGCTTGTCGCCAACTGCTGGGGTGTAACCGAGGGAGAGGGTAAGTGATCCATCAAGGTCAATCAGGCCAGTGGTATTGATCTGGTCGTAGAGAGAACCTGCGGTCGTGCCATTGAGTTCAAATGTGAACGCGGTGTCGATATCCGCCACAACGCTGCCAGTGGTGAGGATGCCGGGGCTGTTGCCTGGCTTGATCATGCCGCCGCGGCTGCCCACTGCACCCACGGTGCCGGAACCGCTCAAGGTCGCACCGGGGTTCAGGGTCACAGCACTGACGATGCTGCCCCTCACATTCAACTCACCGGAATTCACAACCGTAGGACCGGTGTAAGTGTGTGCCGTAGTGGAGGGAACCTCAAGGACGCCTGTCCCATTTTGGACCAGTCCACCTGCACCGCTGATGACCGGGGCGAAGGAAACAACGCTGCTGTTGTCCCGATTGAAAATCAGCTGGGTATTTGCCGCTACCGTCACGCCGCTGGTAGTGGCGATGCTGCCTGTGGCGCCGCCATTGCCGATCTGGATGTAGCCGCCGTTGATGGTGGTGGCTCCGGTGTAGGTGTTCGCGCCGGTGAGGACCGCAGCCCCATTACCGGTCTTGCTAAGGGCGACAGCCGAGGTTCCATCCCTGATGACGGCACCCAAGAGGCTGCTGATATTACTTCCACCTAGAGTCAGGGTGGATGCCCCTGCGCCGGAGTTGGTTATAACACCCACGCCCGCATTACTGTAGATACCGGCCACGGTTTCATTGGTGCCGCCCAAGTCGAGCGTGCCGCCATACATAGTGAGGCTGACGCCATCGAAGATCTGGTCGCCGCCAGTTCCACCAAGGAGCATGGTGCCGCCCTGGATAATCGAATCTGTGCCGACAGCACGGACCCCGCTGCCAGTGCCGAGTTTCGCGAGTTGCAGCGTGCCACTCGTTACGAGCACCCGCCCGGTGTTGTTGTCGGCGGTTCCTCCAAGGGTGAACAGACCGCTGCCGGCTTTCTCAAGGGTCATACCGGTGTTGTTGGTTCCGTTGAACACACCATTGAAGGTGCCGGTTCCATTGACCGTCAAACGCATCTGGGTCGCGCTGCTACTGGCAGCTGACTGAATAAAGGTGTTCAGATCACCACTCAGGTTATTGATGGTCTCGCTGTCACCACTGAGAGTGAGGCCAGCCTGCTTTGTGGCGCTGACTCCATTGAGGGTCACGTTGGAGGCGTCAGGGATCTGGTCCTGCGGATCAGAAATCACGCCGGTGCCGACTTGGAGAATGGCACCGTTGACAACGACATCACCCACAAATGTGTTGGTCGCCTCGAAAGAGACCCGTCCTGGATTGGTGTTGATGGCCACGGCGGCAATGTCCGGGGCATCAATGGTGAGGATGGCCCCTGCTCCTCCTCCCAGATTGCCGGAGATGGATCCCTGGAAGGTGAGTCGGTCACCGCTGTTCCCCCGGAAGATCGTGGGGCGATTCAGTTCAACCGTTCCCTGATGGACGCTGTTGAATATTCCCTTACTGGCTCCCGTGCCGGTGGCGGCATTAGTGACAGTGCCAGCACCGATAATGGCGAGCCCGGTGCTGCCGGTGTTAGCTACCACGATGTTTTTGCGGATGCTGTGGTTGGCACCACGGCCATCGAAATACATCACATTGTCTGTAGCGCCTGTCCCGGCATCGCCCAAGGTGATCGTCCCGTAAACGGTGGTGTTCGCAGCGAGTTCATTGGTGGCGTTGGCGTTTGAGAATGCGTCACCGGTGGTCACCAATACGCCTTGAGATACAACAGCATTACCAGCATAGGTTCCGATGCCGCCGGCCATGGTGGCGATGGCGCTGTTGTCCTTCTTGAGGATTAGGCCGGTCGCGGCCCCGCCGATTCCGTTACCTATGCTGTAAGCGCCTGCCCGGTTGAGAGCTAGGGTGCCGTCGATCCAGATAGCACCGGCTCCGGTTCCCGCTGTGCCTGTGCCCTGAAGCTCCAAGGTCCCCTCGTTGATGTAGGTGACGCCCGTGTAAGTATTGGTGTTGTTGAGGATGAGCCTGCCTGCACCGGACTTGGTTAGAGCGGTGGTGTTGAGGAAGGTGGCGGCTGTCGTGTCAGCGATAACTGCACTGATAGTCAGATCGTTGAGGCTGTGCTGGTGCACCGCGAGATCGCTCGAAATGGCGGCCGTCTGGGCGGCAAAGCCCGTGAGGGTACCCGCGATGCTGGAGACTCCGGCGTTCGGTGTCATCAGGATGCCTTGCTGAGTAAGCACGGTAGCACCGCTGATGGCACTGCCCGCAGCGGCATCTAGCCGCAAAGTGCTGACCGTTCCGGGGCTGGAAGGTCCGGCAGCAGCGTTGTGGTGGACACCTGGGCTATAAGCAGTGAACCCATTGATGGCACCGTCCGCACCATTTGTGGAGTTGAATGCCCAGTTGGTTTTGCCTACGGTGGCATAGGCTGTGCCTGTGAAACCGCCGGCACCAGCACTGGCGATGATGCCGTTGGTGTTGGTGGAGTCTGTGGTGGCATTGCCATTGGCTCCAAGGTCCAGCGTGCCGCCGTTTCCAATGGCCCGGGTGAAGGCATTCAAATTGATGGCGGCGGTGCGTATACCGGCGTTGGAGATGTAACTGGCGCCTGTGTTCACGCCACCACCGTCCACCGTGGTTGCGGAGACATTTTCCACATGGGTGCCGCCAGACATGATGAGGTTACCGCCGCGAAGCATGAGGACGGAGCCATCGGCCAGCTTACTGTTGTCCTGAGAGGAATAGTCGAGGGTCAGTGTGCCGCGATAGAGGGAGGTGCCTCCCGTGTAAAGGTTGGCACCGGAGAGGGTGGTCGTGCCGCGGCCCACCATGTCGAGGCCGCCAGGACCGGAAATGGGGGTGGCAAAAGTGAGGGTCGTGCCGGCATCCGGACGCACTGGGGATCCTCTTTCGATCCAGACGCCGCGGTTCGAGTCATCGATGGTGACGTTCGCGGAAGTTTCGATACCGCCGCCGCCGAGGATGAGGTGGCTGAGATCGAAGGTAGCAGGATTTGCTCCGAGGTTGGCTTCGCTTGAAATACGGAGCAGACCGGCGGCGACGGAAGTTTTGCCTGTGAAGGTATTGGTGCCCGTGAGTTCCTGGACGCCGTTGCCGATTTTGATGAGTTCGATCTGGCCTGCACCGTCCTGGATGACCCCTCCATAGGTGGCCCTGGCGGTGAAGTTCAGCGTGCCTGGCAGGCTGGTGGCGCTGCCCACGCCGACCTGGCTGGTAGTGCCCGCCATACCGTTGGTGATCATACCGCCGGTGCCGTTCAGCGAGTCGAAGGCATCGTTACGACCATTGAAGTCGAGAGTGCCGCCATTGATGCGGACGTCCACGCTGTCGAAGATCTGATCAAGATTGGCCGTGGGGGCGTAGCGCACGGTGCCTCCGTTGATGAGGAGCCCATCGCCGGAGTACACTCCGCTGGAACCCAGCGCGCTGATGCGGGCACCACTCCCCGCTCCTACGATGGCAGCAACGGCGAAACCGTTGGCACCGCGCTTATCAAAAATGACCGTGCCTGCATTGACCGTCAGCTGCCCAGCACCGTTGTCCACCTCTGCGAGCAGTCCACCGCCACCGAGGGTGAGGGTGTTGCCGCCGTTCTTGACGAGGATACTGCGCGAGTTGCTTGCACCCGTGAGGACGGGGATGGTGAGGTCAGCGGCAGTGTTGAGCACCAGATCCGCACCACCGGAGAGAGCCACAGTGCCAGCAATGTTGTAGCTGGAACCATTCAACTCCCATGATCCGGGGCCGTTGACAGAAAGATTCAAGCGGGCACCGGCAGGGTTGCTGAGCGTCGGCGTGAAGGTGTTGGCCGTGTAGTTATTCGCCGTCAGCGTGAGCGTAGCATCCACCGCACCGTTATCCATGACGATAGCACCTGAGTTGGAAAAGGCGAGGTTGCCGTAGCCGTTGTTGGCTATCGTGAGGGCGCTGGCGCTGTTCGTCATCGTCGGGGCGACGGTGAAGAGGCGGTTGGTAGAGGCCGCGCCGCCGATATAGTTCAGGGTCCCGCTTTGGAAAACGAGGTTTGAGGCCGCGTTGGTCGACGCACCTAGGCCGGAGGCCACACCACCGTCAGCGAGATTGAAAACAGTGTGGGTACCCATAGGGGTGCCCGCACCGTCGGTGCCGAGCTGCGTGGCACCCTTGTAGTTGAGGGCACTGCGGACGATGACGGTGCCGCCGCCGGTACGCTGGAGGCTGTTGTTGCCGGTGATGTCGCCAAGGATGCTGCCGGCATCTGAGCTGTGGATGCGGGTGACGGCAGAGTCTAGGCTGATGGACCCGGTGGCGGATGGAGAACCAGAGCCGCCGCCAAGCCGGATGGCTCCGAAGGTGCCACCCCCCTCGTTGATCCCGAGTCCCTTGAGGGACATGTTATTTGAGATGCCGTAGGTCCCATTGAAGAGCAGCGAGCCGCCTTCGCGGACCCAGGCTGTCCCCAGGCCGATGGCATTGGGGGTAGTGGGCTCAAAGCGCCCGCCATTCATGTAGGTGCCGCTGGTGTATTGCTGGTGAGAGATACCGGAGAGGCCGGAGTTTCCAAAGCCGTTCACCACCAGGGCCACAGGGCGGAAGGCCAGCGGGCCTGGCAGAGCTCCGCCGGAGAAGACGTTGTTGGAGATGTTCCCCACAGCGAAACTGCCGACGTCAGCGCCACCCAGTCCATTGCTGCCGCTGAAGCGGTTTGCCAGAGTGAGGCCGAGGATGCCGTCTTTCCGGGCGCTGGTGACAGAGCCCGCGCCGGTCCAGCCGCCTGCGGCAGCTTCCCGGAGGATGACGCCGCCATTGTTCAGCGCCAGCACATCCGTGGCGGCGGAGAGGGTGATGGTCTGCTCAGCCACGAAGTTGTCGAGGGTGGTGGTCCGTCCTACCGGAGCCGGGGTTGCAGCGGAGAAGAAGCCTGAGCCAGTGAAGGCATTGGTGCTGGTGGGCTGGATGCCAGTGACCCTAGTGCCATCCCAGCGTGCGAAGACGGTGTCGTTGTTCGCGTTCAGGCCGGGGTTACTGGAGACCGTGAAATTAGGATTGTTCAGCAGGATGCTGTTATTCGTCAGGGTGATCGAGCCCGTTGCTAGGGTGGCCGTGGCGGCATCCGTGTAGCCAGAGCCGGAGCCGAACATCATGCCGGCAGTCCGGGCGCTGCTGACAGTGCCTGCAGCTCCGAGTAGGTTCAGTGTGCCAAGACTAACGGTGCCGGCGGTGTTGGACGCGCGGAGGTAGCCGGAGCCAGCGCTGTTCACTGCAAGAGTACGGGAACCAGTGGTGGCATCACTGACGCTGCCTCCGTAGAGCTGGATGGTCTTGGAAACCGTGGCGGTGGTATCGAGGCTCAGCAACGCGTCAGTGCGGACAATCAGGTTGCCTGACCCACCAAAGGTGCTGCTGGCTCCGATAGCGACGTTGCCGGCTTGGATGTCGAGCGAGCCATCTCCTGAAGAGATATTGTTCGAGAAGGTGACCGTGCTGGCGCCTGCGCCGGTATTCCCTCGGTCACGGCGGGTGAGGGTGAAGCCGCCGAGATCAAGGCTGGTGCCCGTGAAGTTCAGCACAGCAGCATTGCTGGAGTTGCGCTGGAGCTGGCTGTTGGCGGTGAGAGTGAGGCCGCCGGACCAGGTGCTGGTGACGTCTGCGAGCACTGCGCCACCATTCAGGATGACTGGTTTGGATTGCGAAGTAATGCCGCCGGATTGGAATGCGGAGATCATTCCGCCGCGGTTGGCGGTGATGGAAGTGGTGGAAGCACCGAGATTGTTGTTGTTCTCTTCAGCGTAGAAGTGACCGCCGTTTACCACGATGTTACCAATGCTGCTCGCGGCGGCACCCCGCCAGATGAACTGACCTTGGCCATTCTTGGTCAGGGTGTTGGTTCCACCAGCGATGGTGTTATTGAAAGTAGCACCGGCAATATTGCCCCCCAGTTCCAAGCGTCCCACAGCGTAGATCGTGGTGTCGGTTGGGATATTTATGGTGCCAAGATTGTCGACCGCGATGCCTCCGGTATTGGCGCTGGAGTTGATCAAGCCGCCGAGTGTTCCGGGCTGCCCGGCTCCACCTAGGGCGATGCTGGTGGGTCGCACGGCGATCGCCGGGGCCAGCGCGGTGTTGTTGAAACCATTGACGTCCAGAGTGGATGCAGCGGCAAAATTAAAGGAACTGGAATCCCCCATGGCCAGCATATTATTCAGCCGCACCGTTCCCGCGTTAACTGTCACCGCGCCGGTCTGGAGGTTGGGCAGAACCTCGGTGGCGGCGATGGACGTTCCGGCAAGCACACCACTGCCCGAATTCAGAGTAAACGTGGTGGTAGGGGTGACTGAGGCGATGTAAGCCCCGCCCGGCACGTTGGCGTTGATGATCAACATCCCCGGCAGCAGAGTGCCCGTCGCATTGGTAACCAAAGCGTTGCCAGCCGTCGTGGTAAGTGCGAGAGCAGCCTGCGGAGCGCCTAGCACCAGAATGCCGGTCCCATCCTTTGTCAGGCTGCCGGAACCGGCAAGCTGGCCGGTCATGAGGACGCGGTTGGTGCCTGTGTCGAAGGTGGTGCTGCCACCGTTTGTGAGGGACATGCCGCGGGTCCAGTCGCCGGATTCAGCTGCCAGCCATGTGCCTGTTCCGCTGTTGATGGCGGAGTTGACTCCGGTGGTGGGCATACCACCGTGACCGATTTCGATGCGGCCTCCGCCGCTGAGGTCGATCCGGTTGACGGTAGGCAGTGCCGTAGTGCTTGATCCGTCGACGATGATCGCCCGGGCCTTAAGCGTGCCGCCAGTGACATTGAGGAAGCCATTGCCATCCCAGCCCACGTTGACGGTGACCTTCGAGGCGTCGATGGTGCCGCCGGAGAGGTTCAACTCAGAGCCAGGAGAGGAGCCGTTACTCCAATGTCCCAGTCGGATACCGGAGACACCGCCCACTGCGACACCGCTGTTGTTGGTGGACTGAAGGGAGGCGTTGCCGTTTTGCTCAAAGGTGAGCTTACCGCCGGACATGTTGATGATGCCGCCGTTGTTGGGAGCGTCCACATCCCCGGTGTAGAGAGCCTGTAAGCGATGGTCACCTCCGGTGATGTTGAGCGTGCCAACATTGGCTCCGGCCAAGTTTTGGTTTTGATTCCCAAGCGAGACTAGCCGGACGTTCAACGGCGAGGTCGCGCCGAAGGTAGCGTTGCCGCCATTGATGATCACCCGGCCATACTGGGAACTGCTGCCTACCGCACGGGCGAAGGTGGTGGTGGCAACCTGCTCTTGATTTACGAGGTTGATTAGGTTAGTGCCGCCATTCCAGAAGGTGTCGATTTTGCCACCCCATGTGTTATCGAGACGGCTGCTGACAGTGAGTGTGCCGTTATTGATGGTGGTGAGAGAAGGTACTCCAGCAAGCGTCGTGTAAGCGCCTCCGCCGTAGGTGAGGTTGCCCTGGGTGCCGCCGTTAAAGGTGGCGGCAACGGTGCCTAGCGAGGCTGCCCCGGTCGTATTCACGGTATTGGCCGTGCCGTTGGAGGCCGTGTTCTGGCCACCATAAACGAGGGTGCCCTGGTTGACGGTTGTCGGACCGGCGGTGCTGACATTTCCGGCAAAATTATAGGTGGAGCCTTCATTCTTGATGAGGCCCGCAGTCCCCGCACCTGTGAGGTCGCCGCCGAACACAATAGTCGAACCACCGCCGATAAGTGTGGTGGTGCCGGTGAGCGAAATGGGGCTATTGACAGTGGATGCAGTGTTTTGATTATTAATTGATCCACCGTTCCAAACGTTTTGACGGGTGATGGAGCCGTTTGTTACAGTCCAGTATCCCAGCGTCCCTCCGTTGTTTACGGTGACGCTACCCGTACCCTGAAGGATTGTCTGCCGCTCAAACGAGAGGGTGCCACCGTTGATAATAATGTTGCCATCGCTCACATTCACACCGCCCGTGGTGGCAATGTCAGAGGCAAAACCTACGAAACTATTTCCCGTCTTGGTGAGGGTAAATCCGGCGAGGTCCACAAACTCACCCGCGTTCCCTACGTTCTGCCGTACATCCCAGCGGTTGGCACCGCCTACTGTTGCATCGCCTGTGAGGCGGAGGTAGTGAATGCCATTAGCTGTCCCTCCTGCGGCACTGTTGATGATGGCACCGTTCCCGCCAAAACCAGTCCCGGAAATATTGATGATTTCGCCACCGAGGTTTTGATTGTTGGTATCCAAGGTGCCGCTGGCAGAGACAAAGGTCTGGCCGCTCAGGTCACCGAGGGCTGCGGCATTGCCGGCAACGAGTGTTCCGTCTGTGATAGTGACATCGCCGGTGAAGGTGTTGGCCGTGGAGATGGTGGCGGTGCCGCTACCGAGCTTGTTGATGCCGCCGGCTCCGCCGATAGGGCCGCCGGTGAAGGCGTAATTGGCGGTGGAATTTATGGTGGTGCTGGAGGGGATGACGCCGCCTGCGGCAATGACGACGGACCCGGCCCCGGTGTTGGTGAAAGTGACGGCGTCGAGGTTGCGGAAGAAGGTGTCGCTGCTCGTCCAGTTGGTGGCGAGCACTCCCGTCGGATCCCATGACGTGCCGCCTGCTGCGGTCCAGTCGTGCGTTTGGGCGCTGGCTCCGGTAAGGGTGAGTTGCACGTCATTGAAGACAGCGGCGATGGAGCCGCCGGTGATCCGGGAATTGAGCGGGATATTAACGGTGGCGGCAGCCGTGGCGGGAAGGCCGCCAAAAATAATGGTGGAAGTGCCGATGGCAGGTGCCGAGGTGAAAGCCGGAGTCACGGTTCCACCTGAAAGGCTGGCGCTCCCGCTGAGTGTGAGCGTGTCATTACCCAGTCCGCCGTAGGTGATGCGCAGGTCGCCTCCAGTCTGGGAATAGCTGGTGGCATTGAGATTGGCGACGGTGTCGCGGTCCTGGCCATTTGCTCCCGGAGAAACGATGCCAGTGCCAGAAAGTGTGATATTTCCGACGGTTCCGTTACCGCCGAGGATGCCGCCGGTGACATTGACCGCGCCAGCGACAGCAGTGGTGCCCTGGATGGCAAGCGTCCCTGCACTAACGGTGGTGGCTCCCGTGTATGAATTGATACCGCGGAGCACTTGAAGGCCCAGTTCGTTCTTGGTTACAGCCACTTGGCCGAGGCCATCGGCAATAGTGCCGCTGTAAACCTGAGCGTGGATGGGGGTTGGCCCACCCACTGTGTTGTTGTCGTAGAAAATGCCAGCGCCTGGCACTGCGGGGACCGCAGCATTTACTGCACCGAGAATGAGGGTTCCCGGGCCAGCGAGGCTGTTGTTTGTAATGCTGCCACTACCGGTAAGCACACCGATCTTTTCTCCCCAGCCATTCAAATCTAGGGTGCCAGTGTTGATGCGGACAGCAGTTTGGTTGAAGATTTGGTTATTGGTCTCTGGAGCGGTGAGCCCGGAGATGGCACCTCCGATGGTGACGGTGCCGCCATCAAGGACGAGTCCATACTGGGAGGAAGGCGAGCCGACGGACTGAACGCCCGATGCCGCGACCTTGCCGAGAATTACATTGGTAACGGCCCAGAGCCTGCCGCTGTTGTTGTCCGCCGTACCGCCCAAGGTTAGGGTTCCGGCACCGCTTTGGATCACATAGCTCCCGCGCGCGGCGCTGATGGTCCCAATGGTGAGCGGGCTGGAAGAATTAAATTCTGCGTCAGCGAAATTGCTCAGGGTAGTCGTGCCGGGAGTGGCCGAAATCGTCATCGCCCCGCCGGCTCCATAGATTAGACGGCTGTTGAGGCCGCTGACAGTGGTGGCACCGGTGTGGAGGACATTGCCGGTGAGGGTGGTCTGGCCCACGCCCAACTGGGCGAGGCTTCCCGTGCTGGCGGCGGTGATGTTATTCGCCACGGTCATGTTGTTAGACCGGTTAAAGGCAAGCACGCCGCCGGCGTCCACTAGGACATCACCCCCGGCAAGCACACCGGTAGTGTGGCCAGTGCCGACAGCTAAGGTGGTGGTGGCGCTGCCAATGACACGCCCGATCCGCGTGGTGCCAGACCAGTTGTTGCTGCTATTATTCAGCGCAAAGGTAGTGGCTCCCGAGGAGTTGGTGAACTCAATGTTCGCATTTCCCGTGATCTGGCCGTTGAAGATATTGGTAGAACCAGAATGACTGTTGAGCCGCATGGCGGGGGCAGCACCGGTGGACGTAGCTGTGATGGTGCCATTGAAAACCGAGTTGGCGTCTAGGCGCAGTGCTCCTAGGAGACCGGTGGTCTCATTCCAGCCAAGGCCGGTGAGGGTGAAGTTGTTCGTGTAATAGCCACCACCTGCCATATAAACACCGCCGCCGTTGTTCACGGTCACGAGGCCGGTGCCAAAGGCCCAATTGCTGCCCGTGCGGACACGGGAGTCGGTTATGGAGGTGCCGCCAGTGTAGCGGTTGATGCCGTTGATGGCGATGTCCGCTGTGTTTATGAGCGGGGCTGCATTGGCGTCAATAATCAGCCCGCTGCCTCCGGTGATGGTGCCGCCTAGGGTCTGCAGTGCGCCACCCTTCAGCTTCACGCGCAAGTCGTTGGTGAGGTTGATGGGGGCGAAAACGTTGTTCGCCACTGGAGTGGCCATCCCGGTGAAGTCCATGACCGCTGGCCCTCCAACGGTGGCGAAATTCAGGATGCCGCCGGTGCTGTTGCCAGCTAGGTTGAGGGCAAAGTTGTTATTGAAGTTCATCGTGCCGATAGTGCGGTCACCATCAAGCAGAATAGTATTCGCGGCGAGAAATGCCGCGTTGAAGTTAGCAGTGCTTCCGACGCCGCCAGCAATAGTGTTCAAATCCCAGTTGGAAGCGAATGCCCAAGAATAGCTTCCTGCTGTGGCGGTGCCAACTCTTGTCCAGTCTCCTAAGACAGCATGTGCGCGCTGCGGCCATGCGGCGATAAGCGGGGCGACCAGAAGAGCGAGGCGAAAAGGAATCCACCGTTGAAGGGCAGTGCGTTTCATGGTGTTAAAAAAATGGGAGGAGGAGAGGAGAGGAGAGTTGCTAGGGCGAAAAAATAACTGGTTTGCATTCGCGAAAATGCGAGCCATTCATGGAAATCAAGCCTGATGGTAGAAGAATGGATTGCGCGTGTCAAACATTTGAACAAGTTTTTTGTGTAAAAAATTTTCCTGAAAATTCTCGAAAATTAATCGGGGTTTAATCAATAAGAGAACACCAAGGATGGAATTTGGATCAATCGACGGGAGCGCCAGCATGGTGAACACAAGCGGACACCGATTTGCGTTTCAACCCTATCAACCCGCTTATTTTTGGGCACTTTTGCGTTCTGCCGCGGCAATTCCAACTGGGGGTTCAGGAAAAACAGCCAGAGAGACTGCGGCGGATTTTTGGCGGCTGAAGGGGCGAGGTGAGGGCGCATATCCGCAGTGTTCTGTGAGTGAACCGGAACGAAGTCAGGAGTCAAGAGGACCAAGAGGACCAAGAGGATTGGCGGTTTACCTAATATGACCGAGCCCCTAAGGGAGGCTGTCAGCGCATTCCCGAATCAGTTTCGCCGCAGCATTAAATTTTGTGTCCGCAGCGTTGACCGACTCCCTTTGATCCAGAATGGGGCTGGAGTTCCAGACCACGATCAAGTCCATGCTGGGGATGACCCAGAGGGTATGTTTTCCCCACAGTCCGCTGGCTAGGATGGTATCTGGCGGAGCGGCGGCGAGCGGGCGCCGGCCTCCTGGGCCAGGCGTATTGAGCCACCAGTTAAAGCTGTAAATACCCTGGCCAGGAAGGCAATCATTTTTGCCCCCCCCGATGCTGCGCTGGTCCGGCAGCATAGCTGCTTCCTGACCGGATGCCGCAGGGATATCTGCGGGCACCGGGCTGTGGAGCATTTCCCCCAGCAGGTCCTCCTGGATGATTTGTTTATCCCTCCACTTGCCCCGGCGCAGGATACACAACCCATAGCGGGCAAGGTCCCGGGCACTCAAGCCCAGCTTACCCTGGACGCCGGTGGAGGCAAAGGAACTTTTGTCCTGGAACCCCAGCGGGCCACTCAATCGAGAATGCAGGACATCCGTTCCGTCTTCCTGAAACACTTTTTCGACTAGGGTGTCATAGTATAGGGCGATAGCAAAATCATTGTAGGCCCATGCCGCACCGGGCGGTTCCACCAGACCGTAGCCGGAGACCATGCAGGCAAGGTGGCGCCATGTCATGGAGAGGTCCTTGCCACCATTGATCGCGGCGAGTCCGGGTTGAACGGTCGCCACGGTATCATCGACGCCCTTCAGCTTTCCCTCCTGCACCGCGCAGAGCAGCAGCGTGCTGATCACCGGCTTCATGGCGCTGGCAATGTAGCGCTGCTTTTTGTATTCTCCCCATGAGTAAATCTCGTACCCATGGCGGCTGATAAAACCGCTGCCCTCGACCAGTTTTGCAAGGTTTCCCAGTGATTCGGCATGAGTTCCGGTCTCCTCCGGTGACTTGTGGGTCCATTCACTCCCTGGCCATTCCAGAACCGGCGCGCCTTTACCGGCATCAGCAATAGTGGCGGATTTTTGATATCTCTGGAGGAAATAAATACCTGCCAAAGTGATGACCAGAGCCACTGTGCTGCCGCAAATCCTCCAGCGCATCATGGCTTCGCAGGCGAGGGGGCAGCTCCCGGTGCAGGTGCCGCAGACTTAAGGTCCGGGGCGGTCAGCGGCTCACCCTTGACCAGCAATTTAGGATCGATCACGGCATGGCGAATCCGCTGCCGCTTCCACGTGTAACTCACATGCACCAATCCATCCCTGGTCTGGATGCATGCCGGATAGCTGAACTCTTGCCCTAGGCTCTCCGCCAGCACGGCGGATCTCGACCACTGGAGGCCATCGGTGCTCAGTCCGATACACAGGGGACTGCGTCCTAGGAGGACGGGGTTGCATACTAGGAGGTGCCGTCCGTCACTCAGCGTGAGCGCATCGGTGCCGCTACTGGGGTTAGGCACAGTTGTGAGGCTGATCGGGCTCCATGTTTTGCCAGCGTCCGCAGAGGTCATTTGCCACAGCCTGCCCTGCCGGCTCCGTCCGAGCGCGAGGAGGTTCCCCCCGCCTGTGAGGAGGATGGAAGGCTGAATGGCGGCGATCTTTTTTCCGTCATGCAGTGGGCCGGTGGACGTCCATGATTTACCCCCGTCACTGCTGCGCTCAAAATGCACCCTCCAGCCGCGGTCCTCACTACTGGAGCCGCTGATGATGTCGCCGCCGGGCAACTGCACCGGCTTGTTTTTTACTGGGCCCGCAATCCCGTCCGGCAGGCGCTCCGGCTCACTCCAGGTGAGACCGTCATCGCTGGAGCGGCGCAGTAATCCCCACCAA
>JAYVJI010000155.1:0-1501 GCA_043769435.1 Verrucomicrobiota bacterium | reverse complement strand
CCGGACTGGCCATCCAGCATTTATTACAGGTATTACCATGATCCGGGCCATCACAATACTGTCGCCCATCTGGGAGTCCGCACTACCACGCATAAGCTCATTCATTACTGGAAGCAGGACGCATGGGAAATGTTCGACCTGACGAGCGACCCGGACGAGCAAAAGAACCTGCTTTTTGGCGACCCGGCAAAGCGCTCACCTGAAGTCCTCGCGAAATATACCGAACTCAAAGCAGAGATCACACGTCTGCAAAAACTCTACAAAGATGACGGCCAGTATGCCGATCCGAAAACCTGGCCAACGGGCGGCGCTGACGGGCCATTCGATGACAAGTCCCCCACGGGGATCAAGACCATCGCTGAGGCCATGCAGGCCGCAGCAGCTAACTGAAGTGCAGGAGCCTTTCAACTGACCGACTTCCTGTCATGTCCGGAACACCTGCCATATTGTCGACGCTCCTCCTCGCCGTGTTCATGGCCGGAGCTTCCCATGCCGACCCCTCGCGTCCCAACGTGCTTTTCATTGCCATCGATGACCAGAACGACTGGATAGGCCATCTCGGCGGGCATCCCATGGCAAAGACACCTAACATTGACAAGCTTGCCACCCGCGGTACCACATTTCTCAATGCCCATTGCAATGCGCCGATCTGCAACCCCTCGCGAACCAGCCTGATGCTGGGAGTGCGGCCTTCCACAACTGGAATATACGGGCTTTCCCCGTGGTTCCGGACGCTGCCGCAGTGGAAGGAACGCGTGACACTGCCACAGCATTTCGCGGCTAGTGGATACACCACCGCCGCCGCCGGCAAGGTCTACCACGGCGGCACAGGCAGTGGCAGGGCAGCAGCCGGAGGTATCAAGGAATTTCAGACCACTGGGCCAAACGGAGGTGTTGGCGCGAGGCCTCCGCAAAAACTGATCAAATCATCACCCATGGGAAATGACCCCCTTGTAGACTGGGGCGTGTGGCCGCCGGACAATGATGACAGCAGCAAGGGCGACTACCAAGTGGCCACCTGGGCTGCGGCGCAAATAAAGGAGGCACAGAAGGACAAGCCCTTCTTCCTCGCTGCAGGATTCTTCCTCCCGCATGTGCCCTGCTATGCCACGCAGAAATGGTTCGACCTTTATCCTGATGACGACACAGTGCTGCCCCGGGTGCTGGAGAATGACCGCGAGGACACCCCGCGCTTCGCATGGTATCTCCACTGGGAACTGCCGGAGCCCCGCCTCAAGTGGCTGAAGACTAACAACCAGTGGCGGAACCTGGTCCGCAGCTACCTTGCCTGCACGAGCTTTGTCGATGCCCAGATAGGCAGGCTGCTCACCGCCCTCGACGAAGCCGGCATCGCGGATAATACTCTCGTCGTGGTCTGGGGTGACCACGGGTGGCATCTCGGTGAGAAAGGCATCACCGGCAAGAACACATTATGGGAGCGGGCTACAAGGGTGCCGCTTGTCTTTGCCGGACCCGGCGTGAAGCCCGGCCAGCGTTGCAC
>JAYVJI010000154.1:0-6686 GCA_043769435.1 Verrucomicrobiota bacterium | reverse complement strand
CCGGACTGGGCTTCCGGGGAGCGGGCGGACTATACGAAGCTGTTGTTTGAAATACTCAGTGACATTCTCCCGGATGGAATGAGCGGCAGCGTCAGCACGCTGCCCGGCAGCCATAAGGAACTCATCCGCAGCCCGGAACATGAAGCGGCCATTCATGAGGGACTCGGCGGGTTTGCCGGTTGGCTGGCGGCCTACAGCGATTTTCGCGGCCAGGATCTGCATCTGGGAATAGAGCCGGAGCCGCTGGGCCTCATTGAGAATACCCAGGAGACCCTAGTTTTTTTTGAGCGCCTCGGCCGCAACGAAGCTATCTCGCGCTGCCTGGGCGTTAACTACGATACCTGTCACTTTGCGCTGCAATACGAGGAGCCGGAATGGGCCATCCCCGCTCTGACTGAGGCCGGCATCCGGCTGAGCAAGCTGCACCTCAGTTCTGCGCTGCGGTTGAAACCGGAGCCCGCTGCACTCCACCGGCTCCATGCTTTCAAGGAAGATGTTTACTTCCACCAAACGCTGGCGCGGTATGCCGACGGGCGCATCGAGCGGTACCGGGATCTCCCGGAAGCCCTGGCAGCCGCGGCTGCCAGAACCCTAACAGGCGAGTCCAATGGGGATGAATGGCGGGTGCATTTTCACATCCCGCTGCACGCTGAGCCGGACGCGTGCTTCGCCAATACTGCCAGCCATATAGATGGCACCATCAAGCTGCTCAAAGCTGATCCTAGCCTGTGCAGCCACCTAGAAATGGAAACCTACACGTGGGAAGTGCTGCCGGAACTGATGCGGGATGCAGCTGTCGAGGATCAGCTGGAAAAGGAATACCAGTGGACGCTGGCCCGGTTGCGCTAGCGGCTGGAATGGAATCAGCCAGTCACTTCCTTCACGCGTGTGGCTGCGGCGGTGAAGTGCTCGAGGGCCTCGTCTATTTCGGCCTGGGTGGTGTAGCGGGAGAGTGAGACGCGGATGGTTTGCCGTCCCTGCTCCGGGGTCAATCCCATGGCGGCGAGCACATGGCTCATGCTGTGTGAACCGGCATGGCAGGCGCTGCCTGCACTGACATATACGCCACGCTGATCTAGGAGCACCATGAGGGCTGCGGCCTCCACGCCGTCAATGTGCAGGTTGCTGGTGTTAGGTGTCCGGGGGGCATCCGCACCGTGGATGTGGACGCCGGGAATGCGGCTGGCCAGACTTTTTTCAAAATAGTCGCGCAGCCGGCGGACCGGGTCATCTCCGGCATGGGCCGTCAGGTGCGCTTGGCCCAGGGCTGCCGCAGTACCCAGGGCGACGATGCCCGCGACGTTCTCTGTTCCCGCACGGCGCTGGTTTTCCTGACCACCGCCCAGCATCCATGGCTGATAGGCCACGCGCCGGTTCACATAGAGCAGGCCCACGCCCTTGGGCGCGTGAAATTTATGCGCACTCAGCGCGAGGTAATGGATGTGTCCGTCCCGCAGGTTCAGGGGGATTTTTGCCCCAGCCTGCACTGCGTCGGTATGGAAGAGGATGCCGCTTTCCTCGGCTATCGCTGAAGCTCCAATGACGGGAGCGATCACGCCTGTTTCATTGTTGGCCCACATCAGGGAGATGAGCGCCGTCTGGCCAGGACGGATCGCTGCGCGCAGATCGTTGAGTTCAATAATGCCCCGGGCATCCGTGGGCAGGCGCGTGATCTCATAGCCCGCGCTGCGTTCCAACCAGGCGCAGTAATTCAGCACTGCGTCATGCTCGCTGGCGCAGGTGATGAGATGACGGCGGTCCGGGTAGAGCTGGGTCGCCGAGAAGATCGCCGCGTTATCCGCTTCGGTACCCCCGGCTGTGAATATGATCTCCGCAGGCTCGCAACCTAACAGCGCCGCGGCCTGATCTCTGGCCCGGTCGAGCGCCTTGCGCACAGGGCGGGCCGCTGTGTAGCCGCTGGAGGGATTCCAGAACTGGGCGCTGAGAAAGGGCAGCATGGACTCTGTGACCAGCGGATCGGGCGGGGTGGTGGCGTTGTTGTCGAGGTAGATCATGAGGTGCTCCCAAACCATGGCGGCACGGTGCCGGACGTCAACCATGGGCTCCTCCCGCCAGGAAACTGTTCCGCTGATTTTCGAAAATCTCCGCTTTTCCTCCGGCCATGTATGGCAAACTAGCTCGCATTCGCATACTTTCACTGCACCCGCTGCTGATTCATACAGACACACTAACGTTAAGACACAACCCATGGCCTACGAACTCGAAGGTACTATCAAACTCGTAATGGATACGCAGACATTTGGAAGCGGATTTACGAAAAGGGAATTCGTCGTCACAATTGGGGACGACCGCTACCCGCAAGACATCAAACTAGAGTTTGTGAAGGATAAGTGCAGCCTACTGGACCGGTATCAGCCAGGCCAAAAAGTGAAGGTCGGTTTTGACATCCGGGGCGGTGAGCACAATGGGCGTTTTTATGTCAACCTTCAGGCATGGCGCATCCACCCGCATGACGCGGAGATCCCGGCTGACGGGGCTCCAGTGCAGCGCTCTGCGCCGGGTGGCGGCGGAGCAGGCGGCGGCGGAGGGAATTATAGCGGTGGAGGTGGCGGTGGTAAACCCGGCGGCAGCCCAGCGGGCGGGCGCAGCAGCGGGTATGATAAGCCTCGGGGTGGTGGTGGCGGTGGCGGTGGCGGTGGTAGCGGCGGCGGATATGATAAGCCGCGCGGCGGGGGCGGTCGCCCGCGTCCGGATGAGGGGGAATTCCGCGGAAAACGAGGATACAGTAAACCGGACGAGGATGATATTGATTTTTAGACCAGCCACGGCGTTAGAGGGAAAATGAAAATGAACAGAAGCGTCTTTATCAAAGTCTGCACGGCGGGTCTGGCCTCAGCTGCGGTTCCGGTGAATGCGGCAGGACTTCCGGATGCGGTGCTGGGTATCCTCACGGATTGCCAGTATGCGGACATTCCCACCCCGCCCAAAGTCCAGCGGTTTTATCGGGATTCTCCGCGCAGGTTGAAGGAAGCCATCACTCACCTCAACAGCATGAAGGACGTGGGAGCGATGTTTCATCTGGGCGATGCCATCGATCAGAAAGAAGGCAGCTATGATGTGGTGATGCCGATTTTTAAAACCGCCTCTGTGCCGGTACATCACATCGCTGGCAATCATGACTACAGTGTGGCAGACACTAACAAATCAAAAGTGGGGCAGTACCTCGGGTTGAAGAACCTTCACTATTCACTGAAAATGAATGGGTGGAAAATCATCATGCTGGATGGCAACGAGCTGAGCCTGTTTTCCACGCCCGCCAAATCTCCCGGCTGGCAGAAGGCCACGCGCTACAAGGCTGCCGCGAAGCGCAAGCTAGCAGATCACACGGGAGGCATCGGGCCGGAACAACTGACATGGCTGAAAAGTGAACTGGCTGCTGCTCACCGCGCGAAGGAACGGGTCATCATCATGTGTCACTACCCGCTGCTGCCACTGGACGGGCATGCGCTTTGGAATGCGGAGGAGGTGCTGGCAGCTATTGATGCCGTCCCGGGCACGGTGGCCGCATGGTTTAACGGGCACAACCACGCAGGAAGTTACCAGCTGAATAAAGGCGTCCACTATCTCAATTTCCGGGGCATGGTCGAGACTCCGCAGAACGCCTATGCCAGAGTGGAACTCCGCCAGGACCGGCTGGAGGTGACCGGCTTTGGTCGTGAGCCCAGCCGGGTGCTAAGGCTGAGGCCACACGCTTGAGATGCGTTCTACAGGAACACCGGATAGGGTTGTCCGGTAAATAAAATAAACTCCAAGCCCATGGCTTGGCTGGCTTGAGCGAACTCATCCCAACCCGAAGCTGATGGCTTGGCGGCTGTAGAAAAAGCGCTCGTGGTGTGCCTGTTGCCAGCGGGCTTCAGCGGTCATGCGGCATAGTTCCTCCTTTGAAAAAGCGGCTAGCGCTGAGCGCCGCATGTCCTCCACGGTCATGGGCTCACGATAGAAAGCAGAAGCGGCATAAATCCCCGCTGCTCCCCACCATGACCGCTCGAGGTCTGCGATGAGGCCTTTGCCCGCCATCCGCCGCATGGAGTCCAGAACGCAGACAGCGTCCCCGCTGGTGAAGTGGTGCAACGCCAGTGAGCAGAGCACGATGTCCACCTGCTCCGCAGGCTGCCATTCCCTGGCATCGGCCTCATGCAGGGCGATCTCAGGATAGCCGTCGCTCAGCTGCCGGGCAATCTGGAGAGTGGACGGGTGGGCATCCACGGCATCTATCTTCAATGAGCAGCCCGCTGCCCTAGCCATGTGAACCAGATACCGGGGGAGATCGGCTGAGCCAGTGCAGAGGTCTGCGATGTGTAATGATGCCCCCCTGACAAGAACCGGACCGATCCGCCGCTTCAAAATGCGCCACGCGCCAAACCACCTGTTCAAGCTGCGCAGGTTTGCCAGATCACGTTCCAAGGCAGGAGTGACCGGCTGGGGGCGGTCCATCAGTTCCGGATCATCCGGGTCAAAGCGGCGGCGCATGTCGATCCCGGTGGGGCGGGCGCAGGACTGCTCAGCGGAGCGAGACCCGCAGTCGGGCAAACTCGCGTCCGGCTCCAGCTGCTATGTCGGAGTTGATACGGTAAGTGACTGTTTCAGTGACGCCATTGGCATCAGGCACCGCTGCGCCCATCGGCAAAAGGTTCGCTGCCGCAGTCCAGCCGCCGGGAAGTGCCAGTGCCGTGGAAGTCTCGATAGTGTAGACATAGGCTTCTGCCTCATAGGAGTTGCCATTCATGGCACCTCCCTTGATGCGCGGGTAGGAAACGGTCGCCTGGCTCACACTGCCGTATGAAGTAGTGCCCAGGACCACCGGACAGGCGGCATCAGGGACTGCAGGGTTCGTGCCCAGGGCCAGCTCCAGAATGTTGGCCAACCCATCGTTGTCCTGATCGCCCGTGATCGACTGCATCAAGTTCGGCTGACCTGGAGTCACGCGCCCGGTAAATCCTGAGGGAAATGGCGGATGGGTGTCATCCTGCGCCGCCGTCAGGTATTTGGTAGTGCGGCCATCGTTGGGTGAGGAGCCGGGGTCGAGATCGCCGCCATACCATGCGGAAGCGTTATTGATGGAATTATTACCCTGGAACCTAGCGAAGGATTCAGGATGATAGAAGGGCCGGGCCGGGGGGGTCAAATAGGTGGTGGAAAGGTCCGCAAATGAATACGGGAAACCATTCCACGGGTAGCCCGCAGGCAGAGGGACAGGAGGGACGGCTATTCCTACATAGCTGCGTAGCTGGATGCTGTCATGCACCCCCCCGGCGGCATTGCTCCACGCGTAATTCTCGAAAACACCATCGCCATCAGAGTCCAGCGCACCGGGGTCGCCAGCCCCAACCTTATCGTCCATATCGTAACCAATATTTTTGTTGAATTTTCTCACCAGCAACAGGGTGAGAGCCTGGTTGTCGGTCTCGTCACCGATGGAGCCATCGCTCAGCGATGTGAGGAGGCCTTCGCGCCCCGCAGGATCGCCCACAGCGGTCTGACTGCGCATGACTGCTGCCCAGGGATTGTTGATGCCTCCAAGAGGATAACGATTCCCCAGTGTGAAAAGGCCATTGGAACCGGTTTTCATGCCATCCAAGCTCCAGACCCGGCGGATGGCTCCGGTGTTTTTTACCACATTGTCCATGAGCACTAGGTAATAGGTGTTCAGGCTGCGTTCAATGCCAGTAGCATCCCGCAATTCTATGAATTCGAAGTTATTATCCGCGCCAGACGGATTCAGGTGAACCTCATTCAGTAACATCTGGCCAAGACCAGTATTCCCGAGCGGCGCGGTGCTGTTGGGGCGTCCTGGCGAAGCGCTGCCCTTAAAATTCCCAACCCAATTGTCGGAGAAATAATCGACTGCGGGGATGGTGGAAGGCACCTGATCAACTTGCCCGAAATACCATGCTGCTGGGGTGGATGCGGTGGTGTTGTTAACATATCGGGCCAAATGATGTGCTCTAAGCGGAGTGCTGGGGATCCATGCATACCCCGGCCCAGGATCACTGCCGGCCATCACGATGCTATCCACTAGTGCGGTGCAAAAGTCGCTAGGGGGAAGCAGCACGCCGTCGTTATCGGGGTCCAGATCCCCCACTAGCTTGAGGCCGTCCGGGCTCGTAAACGCCTGGCCAGCGCCGATTTTCGGCCCTCTGATCAAGAGGATCGCGACCCCGTTATTGTTGAGGTTGTTTCCGCTGAAACTTGAGACCGGGTCAAACGCGGCGCATTCGTTTGGCGGCGGATACTCAGTGCGGGCATAGGGCGAGGTGCCGATGCCATCGTAGTTGTCACCGATGAGCACCAGGCCGTTGGGCCCGGTCATATAGCCGGCCAGGGGTGAGCTGGCGTCGATTTCGCCTTTGCTGTTATCGAGATTGATCACCAGAATCCACAAATCATCGAGATAGGCAATCGAGTCGCTGGTGGATCGCAGTTCAATGTATTCGCCATTGTCGTCCCTGTCTGCCGCTTCGGTATTCGTGGGGTTGATCATTACTTCATTGATGCGCAGGGTGGCGGGAACGGGTGGAGATGTTTGCGTGATCGACGCGGTCAGGTTTGGCAGTCCCGGTGTCCCGGCGCCGCGGAATCCGCCGAACCATTGGTCATACGGAGGCCCTCCCAGCAGGGCCAGTTTCTTAACAAGATCGTAGCCAACGTTGGAACCGGCTCCGTCG
>JAYVJI010000153.1:0-3093 GCA_043769435.1 Verrucomicrobiota bacterium | reverse complement strand
GACCGCTGCTGCCAGCCAGGTGGACGTCTTTCGCAGGAACCCCTATGACTTTGGAGACCGGCGCATATTTTACAGCAGCGCCATCGGCACCGAGCCGCTCCTCGCCACCGTGATCCTTGATCAGGTCGCCGCCTTTGAATCCGCTGCTGCCTGATAAATTATGCGACCTACTCTGCTAAACGCGCTTACTATATGGCTTCAGGCCGGCGGTCAGGAAATCGGCCAAGCCTGCATCCTGCCTCAGGGGGAAGGATGGTTGCTGTGTCACACCGCTGACTCCGCGTTGGCCGGAGGCGGATCGCTGACGCGCTACACGACGCCGGAAGCGGCCCGGGAAATCGGACGCTATGATGCCGGTGGAGCCTTCCGTCCGCTGCGCACCGCGCCCTCTTTGAACACTGGGTGGGAGTTGCTGGTATCGACTTTACCGGACCTGCTGCTGGCCCTGGATTTTCTGTATCCTGCCGCTGTAGCAAACTGGGTCCACCACAGTTGCGGCCATGTAGAGGTGGCCACACTGAGGGAGACTCTGAACCGGCAGACAGGCATCTATCGCGTGACTGCCTTGATCCGTGATGACGAGGCCCGCCAGATCACCACCGATGTCTGCGCCGCCATGTGTCTGCGCCGTATCCTGTGGCCGCTGGATGCAGGCCAGCCGCTCGACCACCTTCCCCCTCATAAGCAGCCTGAGGAATCGCCTCAGCCTTCCTCCGGTAAGTGTATCCCTCTGCTTTGCTCCGATGCGTGCCCCCTCCTCGTCGGCGCTGCCCGCTCCGCAGTTAAGGCGCGCATGAAACGACAGGCTCCAGCGGATGCCCCTGCATCACAGGAAGGTCATTAGTGGGGTTGTCCAAATCGCTTTCAATGCCCGGCTTGGTTTGGTGTTTGGGGTTCATATCATAGCAAGGCTGCAGCTTGCAGGGGATCCCGTTACGCGGCGGGCACTGGCAGGGGGATGACTATATTGCCGTCCTTTTCGGCCACCGGCAGGATTCGGATGTCCCGTTTCCGCCAGATCCGGTCCTTGCTGGCGGGCTCACTCCGGCGGGGTTAAAAAAGTAACACGCCCGCTCCTGCCATGGGGGTGAGCGCGCCGTGATGTTCTTAAAAGGCGAGAGGAACACAGTGCGTCTCCCCTGTGTTGGCCAGCGGTCATCATGACCGCTTCTCATCGCGGTCGAGACGACCGCGAGCCGCCACAGCCAAGATGGCCGTGTTCCGCTACATCACGGCGCAGCCCCCCCCCTGGCATCGAGGCCCAGCTCGATGGGGCGAGGCGGTGAATGGGTTGCGCGGGGCGGTCATCATTCGCTCACCTGGCGCGGGTGGCGGGCTGGCGACAACGATCGACCGATCATTGACTGGATCAAAAGCCGCCCTATTGGTGAGGCCCACGGACCGCACTAACTAACTAATGTCACCATTTTCCGCTAACATTGCCCTCCCCCCAGTACGCGTGGTCATTCTCGACGGTGGATTCGGCGGCCTCGAAGCCTGCCGTGCGCTGGATAATTCTCGATTCGACATCACTCTTGTTGATCGACAAAATCATCACCTTTTTCAACCCCTGCTCTATCAGGTAGCCACCGGCGGCCTTTCCGCACCTGAAATTGCCCAGCCATTGCGTTCCATACTTTCCGACCAGAAAAATGTCACCATTTTTATGACCGAGGTGCTTGCTGTCGATCTCGCTGCGAAAAGAGTTTCTCTCGAGAATCGGGAATTGGAATACGACTATCTCGTACTCGCTCTAGGGGCGCGCACGGGATATTTTGGGCATCCGGAATGGGAACAGTTTGCCCCGGGATTAAAATCGCTCGACGATGCCACGCGGATTCGTCGTGATGTTCTGACCGCCTACGAAAAGGCTGAGCAGACGACGAACGATAAGGAAGTCGAATTCCTGCTAACCACTGTGGTGATCGGAGGCGGTCCTACTGGGGTGGAAATGGCCGGTGCTCTTTCCGAATTGGCCCACCACGCATTAAAGGGCGACTTTCGGCGCATCAATCCGAGATCAGCTAGGGTTTTACTCATTGAGGCATCGCCGCACATTTTGAATAGTTTCGGGCAGAATCTCTCGGCTTATGCTACTCAAAGGCTGGAGCGCATGGGAGTCACGGTCACGACTGGTTGCTCGGTTAGTGAAGTCGGCCCGGGATATCTCGTCTGCGGTGGAAAACGAATCGAGGCCGCAAACATCATCTGGGCAGCCGGGGTGGAGGCGAGTCCAATTACGCGGGGGCTCGGTCTAAAGACGGATCGATCCGGAAGGGTGGCTGTGAACCCGGATTGCAGCATACCGGGTCATCCGGAGGTATTCGCTATCGGTGATCTCGCCTTACTTGTAGACAAAAATGGGATCCAAGTACCTAGCGTGTCTCCGGCAGCGATGCAGATGGGGCGTCATGCCGCGGCTGTCATTCGCGAGGAGATCTGCCGCAACGATGAAAAAAAACCGCTCTCAGAAAATGTTCCACGCGCTGCATTTACCTACTTGGACAAGGGAAGCATGGCTACGATTGGTCGAAGCGCCGCAGTGGCACAGATAGGCCGTTTCCACATGCGGGGCCTGTTCGCATGGTTAGCATGGCTTTTTATCCACTTAATTTTTCTCATCGGACTGCGGAATAAATTCGCGGTCTTTGCGCAGTGGGTTTACGCCTATTTCACCTTCAAGCGAGGCGCGCGGATCATCACGGGCCGACATGAACCGCCATCAGGCGGAATGCCAAAATCATAGAATAGAAGATGGGCCGGGGCGGTTTGTGGATCCGTGGAAATTTTGTTTGAGCGACACGACAGGCATTTTGATGCTGTCGAACGACGAGCCGACGATGCTCTGTGTTCCGGCCTGGGGCAAAATAGAGCCCCGGTGAGCGCTGCCTGGACAGCTGCTCACCGGGGCTGGCTTTTATGGATGTCGTTGGGGGGATCAGTGGACGGCGCCGGCTTCTAGCGGGCGGTCCATCAGGATAGACAGTCCGCATGGAGTCATAAGGAACTGCACGAGGTCCTGTTCACGGCGTTGAAGATCGAAGAACGAGGCGGTGGAAGCAGGGGCTCCGGGAAGGTTCACCACGTGTGGGC